>JAEDMF010000070.1 GCA_016303175.1 Bacteroidales bacterium | reverse complement strand
CTGTGCATTGGGCTCGGGATGCCAGGGAATACAGGGAAATCATAGGAGGGCTGCTGAAGGAGCACGGAGTCAGGCACTTTGTCAAAAGCAAATCAATGTTGAGCGAAGAGTGCGGCCTTGTGCCCTATCTGGAGGCTATGGGAATAGAAGCAGTGGAGAGCGACCTTGGAGAGAGGATTATACAGTTGATGGGGGCCAAGCCCAGCCACATTGTGCTGCCGGCCGTGCATGTGAAGAGGGAGCAGATTGCGGACTTGTTCGCTGCTGAAATGCCGGAGCAGATGCTCGCCCAGGCCCGGGCCGAGATGGCAGCGGGAGATGGCAGACTCGCGGCGAGTGGCATTGAGGCGGGATGCGGCAAGCTCGCGGCGGGACCCATTGAGGGCTTGGCTGCCATTCCCCGCGAACTCTTCAACGACCCTGCCTTTCTCACAAGAGTTGCCAGACGTGCCCTGCGGGAGAAATTCCTGGGAGCTGATGCGGCAATGACAGGAGCCAACTTCGCAGTCGCCTCAACAGGAGAGGTTGTAGTATGCACCAATGAAGGTAATGCCGACATGGGCACATCCTGCGCTCCCCTGCAGATAGCCGCCTTCGGAATTGACAAAATAGTCCCCGACAGACGTAGCCTCGGAGTTTTCACCCGCCTGCTGGCCCGCAGCGCCACAGGACAGGCTGTGACTGCCTACACAACCCACTACTCCGCCCCGAAAAAAGGCTGTGAATTCCACATTGTCATAGTGGACAACGGGCGCAGCCGCATCCTTGCCGACAAAGAGCACCGCAAACTGCTGAACTGCCTGCGCTGCGGAGCTTGTATGAACACCTGCCCCGTGTACAGGCGCATAGGAGGCTATTCCTACTCCTACTTCATACCCGGACCCATAGGCATCAACCTAGGTATGACCCCCGTGGCCGGCGCACATAAAGAAAACCTGTCTTTGTGCAGCCTCTGCCACTCGTGCAGCTGCGTATGCCCCGCAAAAGTGGACCTCGCCGAACAGATATACCTTTGGCGGCAACATTACCACAACGGCAAAATCAAACATCTGGCATCATCGGGGATGAACTTTGTAATGAATCATCCCTGCCTGCTGGAAACAGGGTTAAAACTGGCGCCCGCAGGAGTTTCCGCACTCAAGGCTATGGGGCTCAAATGGGGTAAGGGCCGCGACCTCCCCGACTTCAAGAGCTCAGCAGGAAAGGCTGGACAGGCTGGACAGGCAGCTGCTGCTCAAAAGGCAGGCAATACAAGTACAGCAAGAACAGCCGAGAAAGCAGGACAGGCAGAACAGGCAGGACAGGCAGAACAGGCAGGACAGACAGAACAGGCAGCTGCCACCAAAAAGGCAGGCAGCAAGGCCGCTGTCGGTACAAAATCCAAGACAAATTAATGAAAGATGGCACAATCAGCAAAACAGACGATATTGGACAGTCTTCGCGCAAGCGGTGCAGAAAAATTTCCTATGCCTGACTTGGGTGCATTGGAAAGCAAGGCAATGAAATTCGACAATCCCCTCGAGGCCTTCTGCGAGGCCGTAAAGGGAGCAGGCGGCAGGGTAATTTTCCTTTCCGAGCAGGCCGACACTGCAACCGAGGGAGGACAGTCAGCACAGCAAGGAGGCACTGCAACCGAGGCAAGTTTGTCAGCACAGCAGGCCGGCACCGCACCCGAGGGAGGCCAGTCCGCCGTGGTAGAGGCTGCAATAAGAGAAGTGGCCGACGAATTCAGGGTCAAAGGCTCCTTCGGAGTGGCGGAAAACGGTGCAGTATGGATTGAAGCACTGCCCGAAGGAGCCACCCGGCGTGACCTGTTCATCCACGAGACCCTGATAATCAGTCTAGATAAAACTCAGATAGTCAACAATATGCACGAAGCATACCGTCGTTTGGGAGAAAAGTCTGACGGCTATGGCCTGTTCATAAGCGGCCCCTCCAAAACTGCAGACATAGAACAAGCTCTAGTCTTCGGAGCCCACGGTCCCCGCGAACTCTGCATCGAGCTGCTGTAAATGCCCAAACAAAATTCATTTACGAAACCTGAAAATGAAAAATCCCCTTATCTCAGTAGTCATACCTGTTTATGGCGTTGAAAAATACATAGCAGAATTTATTGAAACAGTCTTTTCGCAGGACTATCAAAATGTGCAGTTCATTTTTGTAAATGACGGCACCAAGGACAAATCCATAGAAATCCTGAATGCGACGGTCGAATCAAAGTACCCCCATCTGAAGGAAAGAATTATCATTGTCAACAAGCAGAACGGCGGTCTTCCCGCTGCCCGCAAAACAGGAATGGAGTATGTGAAAGGCGACTACGTATGTCATATGGATCCAGACGATTGGATTGAAACCGGATCATTCAGAAAAATGGCCGACGCCATAGAAAAATCCGAACCCGATATCCTTTACTATTATATGGTCAAAGAGTATCCGGATAGGAAGAGTATAAAGAAGGACAGGGATTATGCCGGTGATATACAAAGATATATAAAGGACATGTTCAACCACAGAGCTTTGGGTAGCCTGTGCAACAAATGTGTAAAAACAAGCATTTATCGCAATTGCGACATAACATTCCCAAAATACAACTACGCGGAGGACTGTTATGTGACCAGTCAGCTTGCCGCAGCCGCCGAATCCGTCACCCTGATGAAAGAAGTGGTCTATCATTACCGCAAGTCCAATTCCGGCTCGCTTTCCCACCAGAAACGGCAGGGAAGGAAAAGGGAATATGCAATGAATTTTCTGGAACTTTATGAAAAATACCGGGATATCCCCAGGGAGAACAATCCCATTTCCTGCATTTTCGACGACATCCTGTTAAAGGCCGGATGGTTTTCCATAGCCTTCAGACTGAATTTATTTGCAAGTTACCCCTATTTGGCCAAAGACATACGCAGAGCCCGTCCGAGTTTCAGCATAGAAGTACCTATACTTGCCCAACTCCTGGTAAAAGCGTATGCCCTCTTCCGATAGAGCGGAATTGTCCCGAATTGTAAGCGTCTGACTCCTGACGTGTGCGATGCCGACTGAAGCTCCTTACAACTCGTAGTCGGACAGGGTCCAGAGCCGGTCCTTTGACGGAGTGGACATAAAGGAGGAATGACCTCCCAGATTCCTTATCTCCGGGAAAAGTACCGTACTGGGGAAAGCGCTTATGACAAGAATCTTATAGCCGCCCTTGATCACCACATTCACGCTTACGGGAGAATTCGAAACATCCGATTCATTCTTCAGGACCGTTCCCCCTGCCGTAACGGTAAGATATGTGCAGGTGCCGTCGCCGTGCATTATCTGCAACTCATTGGGAAAAGCGGAGGGAGCAAGCATACCTATCACGGCTCCCGACGAGTCAATTTCACGAGGTTTGGAAAACGCCGCCTCGGAATTTGTCCTGTCGAATTTCATCATAAGGGACAAATCATAGGGCCACATTTTTTCGGGGAAGCGTACCACATTGTCGCTGAATGTGATGTTGTTGCTAGAGTCGCTATATATGACTCCCGGATTCATGAGATCGAAAACCTTGAAATTTTTAGCCTTGGACTCAAGATTGAATATGCAGGATGAGATTTTGGCCTGCAGACTGCCGTTGCCGGTAGTGGTCAGGAAAGCCTTGCCGAAAGAGGTCTTGTAGGAATGCGTAATGCACTTGTCCACAATCATTTCCACATCTATATCCCCTTCTATGACAAAATCCTTCTCAATCGTGTCGAAATAGACTTCATTGAATTCAAAGAAACCCTGTTTGGCTATATGGATACCCTCCGTACCTGAGAAATCGCCCTCTACGCCATCCCCAACTCTCCAGGAAAGAATATGGAAATTGTTGATCAGATGGCCCGCAGTATTTGTATAAAGGGCACATTTGGTACCATAGACAAAGGTGTCGGAGATTTTGCAGTCGGCACATCCGGCGTCAATGTAGATGCCATAATTGTCTTCGTTGGATGACTTACCCTGAATGCTGATGTTCTCAATCTTGGTATCACAACTGGTGGAAGTCACCGGCAAGTCGCCCTGACGGCTTATCTCTATATGACGCCCGGAACAATAATATATAGACATATCCCTCAGGGAGACCAACTGCTTGCATCCGTTGACCCAGACTCCCCTCTTTGCATTGCTTGCATCAAAATGACCGCCCTCCACGTAAGAGAACTCCCTCAGACCCACGTCAACACTGCTGGAAATCTCAGTAAAACCTATCATAAGAAGGGCATCCAACGGCTTGGAAGTGGTGATATGGGCATTCTTGTCGAATACCAGATTCACATTCTTCTTATAGTTGTAGGGTGTACGTATGGGTTCGGACAGGTTATATGTACCGGCGGGGAAGTACAAAGTGGACCCGTAGGCATCCCTGACCAGGAGATTCAATTCAGAGCCTATTTCGGTTCCGTCGTTCTTAATGCCGTAATCCGTAACGACTATATATTGTCCTACAGTCTGGGGAAATTGCGGATTATTGGCGTCTTTGGAACAAGCGCAAACTGCAATTGCACTCACCAGTATTGCCGCACCGGCCTTGACATACTTTTTCATAATATGTTGTCTCATATCTATTTTTTGATTTTATCTGTTGCAAAAGGGAACAAGGGCAAACCTTGCCCATTGTAGATGGTCCCGACGTGCCAATTGCTGTAGCAATACCTGGCATTTTTCGGCGAAGGTACCGAAGGGGAAGAAAAGACAAGACTGCCGTCAGGATTCAATTCCACCTTGGCATCATACCATTTTTTATCCTCACCGCAGACCTGCGCATAAGGAGGATTTGCCGTCCCCTCCTTGAAATACAAGCCGTCGGCATTGTTTAGATACACTGTCAATTTGCCTGAAGAAACAGTATGCGATGCATAATGCGGTCCCATAGGGTTGACTGACGTATCTCCATATTCCCTGTTCATTGCCCAAAGCAGCAACCTGTCAGCTACGGGCTTCTTATTGGCGAAATGGATGGTGGACGATGAACCCGCATCCGCAGCTCCCACTATGCCACAGTTCGGTATCAGCGCCTCCCAGCCCCTGAACTGGCAAAAGCGCACCGTCGGGGCATCCTCCCACGAGGAGTTCCACGGAGCAAGCTGCACATAATATATGGGAAACTCCCTGCCCGCAATTGTTCTCCAAGTCTTGATCAAATCGCGGAAGTGACCTGCATAAGCCCAGGCCAAACCATCAGCATTGGCTTCTCCCTGCAGCCACAGCATACCTCGAAAGCCATAATTAATCACAGGATGCATCATTGCGTTGTAGGTGTTGGAGGGAGCGCTGGGGCTGTTCTCTCCGGCAGAAAGCTTGTCCGGTCCCTTATAAGAATTGGAAGGGAGGGTCTCTACCAAAGACTGCGGCATCCATCCCTCTATTCTTGTACCTCCATAGGCATTGCAGATTATCCCCACCGGAATACCCAGTTTCTTGTGCAGTTCACGGCCGAATAAAAAGCCGAGGGCAGACCACCTGGGAGTGTCACTGCGCGTTGCCTTCTGCCAGACAGCCTCCTTCGTATTGTACAAGGGCACTCGGGATATGTTCTTGGGAACTCGGAAATACCTCAGATTGGGATACTCCGAATCCTCGATAAGGGTCGAATAGGACGCAACAGGTTCGGCATTTTCTGTGCCGAAGCCGAAACCCATCATAGGGTGTTCCATATTGGACTGGCCTGCACATAGCCAAACCTCGCCTATAAGCACATCCTTAATTTCTTTTATGCCTCCGAGAGCATCCTTGACCGTCAGCGTTTGGGAGTCGTAGGATGCAGACGGGGTCTTAACTGCTACATTCCAATGTCCTTCTTCATCTGTCACCGCTTCATAGACCTCATCGGACCAGGAAGTGAACACTTCCACTTTCACAAGCGGGTCGTGAGTGCCGGAAATGATGACGGAACTGTTCTGCTGCAGCACCATACCGTCCGAAATGATATACGGAAAAGCAAGATTGGTCTGTACCGGTTCCGGCTTATTCGGTTCAGCAGGCCCTTCCGGCAACTGAGTATCGTCCCCACTACCTCCGCCATTGTCTCCGCCATTATCTCCCCCGGTATCCTGAGGCTTTCCGCAGGAACAGAGAGCCACTATGGACAACATTGCCGCTAAACTACAAAAAGTCATCTTTTTCATACTGCCGATAAATTTTCTTGTCAGATTTATTTTCCTTTTCCGTAATATCTGGTCTGATACATATTGTAGCCGACCTCCCTGACCGCCTCTATGGTCTCGGGATAAGGAGTGTCACAGCAATCGGTCAAACCTACCTGGAAATCCTCTCCGTCGAATCTGCCCGTACAGGGCTGATCAGAGAACTGATGCCAGTTGGTGCCTATTATTGCGGGATTGTTCAGACAGGACAGCACAAAATCCTTGTAAGCCCTAGCCCTGTTTTTCTGGCTGAAGGTGGCAACCTGACCTGTATGGAACAAGCCTCTGTCCAAAGCGCCGAAATGGAACTCACCGTAGATGACAGGCAAGTCTATGCCCGAAGGCAGCGCAAAAGCGGCTCGTGTGAAAGTATAATCATTGTAACTCATTACATCCACATATTCCGCCGCAATCCTGACCACGTACTCCGGAGCGCCAGCAAATCTGCATCCCATATAGAGTTTCATTGGCGCAACCTCCTTAAATACCTCCCTTACCGTCTTGAAATACTGCCTTACTATCAGCAGGGACAAATCCGCCATATCCTTTTCCGCGCCGGCAGGCAGATTCTTCCTGTTCTGGAGCAGTTGCTGCCAATCAGCAAACTCAGCTCCCCAAGCCTGATTGAGCTTGTCAATATCCCCGTATTTCCGCACCAGTTCATCGAGCAGGACCAGTTTTGCCGCCTGTCCCGGAGAGGCCTTCATTGCCAAAAGCGCCAGATGGGATTGTTTACCCCAATTGATTTCATTGTCCACATAGAAGCCCTGGCACCAAGGGTCCTCCAACTGAGACCTCTTCGCTTCAAGATGAGCCCTGACGCATAGGCGGAAGCTGCTGGCGAACGGATCCAGGAAAGGCCACCAACCCCTTGACCCCTCCAGAGGCTTCCAGGCAGGAAAACCGGCAATCGGTGCGGCCAAATCCACCCTCTCATTGTACACGGTCCTGTCCATCGCGCAAATCGCGGGGTCGGATGAATTGGCCATAGTGTTCATTCCCCAGCTTCTCAGGCGGCGGTGGGCCAGTTCAGCGAAGGCATCCTTGTAATCCCGGCCGTATTTGCGGTATGCATTGGCAGAGGAAAAATCATAAGTCTCCTTGATACCTCTGGCCGTATAATAGGGATAAAGCAAGGGATCTCGGGTATAATAAAACTGCCAGAACTCGTCTGAGCTGTCAGCGGGAAGGTCAGAAAAATAGAATCTCCTGCCGTCCAGAGGAGTCACACAGCAGGAGGTGGTTACCCTCACCACACCGTGAGACCAGAAAAGATGGCCCTCGGGATCTATCATCCACCACTTTCCGTCAACCTTCTTTACATAGAAATGTCCTGTCGCCTCAAAAGTGGGGCCTCCTTTCCAACCACCATACTGGTCCCAGTCATCGGGGCCCGGATTAGCCGCCAAATCCGCTCTCTCACGTTTCAATGCGGCTTTCAAATCCTTGTCGGAATGTATCTTGCCTGGCCACTCCCTGTATTTGTACTGTCCCCACTTATCCACAAAAGGGAAAAATTCCGTGGAATCCTTCTTTACGGCAGAGAGTACTTTTCTTGCGCCGCGCACAAATTCAATGTCGGAAATTTCGAACTCCACTCCAGGCAGAAGGCACACGGCGGCAAGGCTGATTGAATGGACGTCGGCAAGATTGCAGTCATACGAAAAGACTCCGAGTTCAGCGGAATACGGAGTTCCGTCCATCAAGCGAAAAGCCTTGTTGACCTCCGGATGGGGCATATCAGGGTTCAAAGGAAACTCCACGCTGACGGTACTGTTGCAGGGAATGTCCCCGACAGCCTCATACACCCCGGCAACGGCCTTGTTCACCCTGTTGTTGAACGGGCCGCTCTTGCGTGAATCGTAGAAATCACAACAGAAGTAAAGCGCCGTAATGTCGCTTTTATTTGTGACCTTGAACCTTATGCTCTTGTAATCCCTCAGATCGAAACTGCCCTTGAAAGTGACTCCGGCCTTCCATTGCACGGACCTCACCTTGAAAACTCCCTCTCCGGAAGCCTCCAGCTTACATCCTCCTATGGGCACCAGTTCTCCCGAGTGGGAGTCCAAAACCAGATTTCCCTTCGCT
>JAEDMF010000069.1 GCA_016303175.1 Bacteroidales bacterium | reverse complement strand
TGACTGTTGCCTTCGGCGGCGTCGCCGATAAGGAACATCAGCGGCGAACCGAGGCAGATGGAACCTACCCCCATGCTCCAGGCTGACAATACCATATTCTCGACAAGAAGTCCGCAGTCAATGGTTGAGAAAGAATAACTTTCGTCTGCTGCGACGAACATCATCACAGGAGCTCCTCTGAAGCAGGATGAGGCCTCAGGCAGGTCAGGGTCTACACTGTCGATTGCTGCTCTGACCTTAGCCATCGTCTCCGGCCTGTCAATGACACGGATTTCCCAGGACTGCCTGTTCTGTCCGTTCGGAGCATTGATTCCTGCCTTAAGTATACGCTCCAATGTATCCCTTCCCACGGGGAGATCCTTATAGTTACGTATGCTCCTGCGGCTCATTATAACATCCTCTACCACAGCGGCCTTGTCAGCATGGACTTCCTGACTGCCACAACATCCCACGAACATTGCAAGGGATGCGAAGAATAAACAGAATCTTTTCATAACACACGAAGATAGCAATATTTACGAGATAGCGATATGCCGTATCAATTAATAATTATATCTTTGCGCCACAAGACATTCACGCGCTTATGCCTCGGATTCTATACGTCCTGACAACCTTTTTTCTGCTATTTGCCGGAAGCTTGAGCCTGCAAGCCCAGGACGATCTCGGGCTGTATCCAGAATGTCATTGCCTGTATATGCAGGCAGACGAAGCCGTAGGCAAGAGCAGTTTCGACTCCCTGAGCAGGGAATTCCACAAACTTGCCATAGCCAAAGGCGACAAGAACTCCATACTCCAATACCACCTTCTGGAATTGAGACACCTCTGTATGGGCAGCTCAAAGGAACAGGTGCTGGAAGCCATGGAACAACTGAAGGAAAAGGCGCTCGAGATGGGCGAACTCAAATACTTCTTCAACGCCTACACCCGCACGGCCATGTATATGGAAGACGTTGAGCACGACGAAACCGCCGTTCTGGAACTGCTTCTGGAGATGCTGTCCGAGGCCACGAAATACAACAGCGAATACGGATTCTATGAGGGACACCGTTACCTGGCTCTGATCTGCTGGAAACAGGGTGATTTCATCAACGCCCGCAGACATGCGCTGAAAGCTTACGGAATCTATTCGGAGACCAAAGACCCCATAATAAAGAATGAGACCATCATAGTCAGGACCCTTACAGAACTTTCGGAGACATATAAGGCGGACAATGACTCGTCCCTGCTCTTCCTTGAAGAGGCAAGGAAGGTGGCGGCAATCGGAGTGGACTCCCTCCGCTGCAATTATTGCGAGGCGCGTTACTGGGCAAAGAAGAACGACTTGGCAAAATATGCCTTCTTCAGGGACAAGGTGCGCGAGGACGACAGGTCTTACACCCGCTATTACCCTCAAGGAGACCTTATGTTCGGAGCGACCGAAGCGGCGGCAGCCGGAAACTGGGAGACCTTCCACAGCAATGTGGAACAATTTGACAATATACTGGACCTCAAGTACTTTGCAGAACTGGCAAGCCTCTACGGCAATGTCGGAGAACTGTCTCAGCTCGAGGAAAGGATAATCCGTACCATATTCAAGGCACACTCCAGCAACCAGAGCGATGCGATAGCCCGGCTTGCCGCATCCATGGGAAACATGGAGTTGAGCCATAGCCTGGATGCGACAAAGCACAAACTGGCGATGTCGAACAGGCTCATCATCGCATCGCTGTCCGCATTCCTGATTCTCCTGATACTGTTCATGGTGGTCTACATCCACAAAAGGCACAACGAGGACAGGGAAAAACAGAAACTCATCACCAAACTCCAGAAGTCCCGCGACGAAGCGGACAAGGCCAACAGGATGAAGACGACCTTCGTCCAGAACATGAGCCACGAGATACGCACGCCCCTGAACGCCCTGGTAGGCTTCGCGCAGCTGCTCAGCCTTCCTGACGGCTCCCTCACTCCGGAAGAAAAAGAGGAATATGGCGACATCGTCACCAACAGCGGCGAGGTGTTGATTGGCCTTATCGATGACATTCTGAATATGGCGGACATAGAGACCGGCAACTACAAGATACGCATAAGCCGGTTCAAGCCGGCATCCGTCTGCGCATTCGCCCTCCGAATAGTCGAAGGCAGGGTCTCAGCTGACGTAAAACTCGTGTTCGAGAACCGTGTAAGCGAAGACTTGAGCGTGAATTCAGACATGCTCCGCGTGCAGCAGATCCTCACCAATTTCCTTACGAACGCCATCAAGAACACCGAATCCGGCACCATAACCATCGGCTGCACGACCGAAGAGGCTCCCGGATACGTCTCCTTCTATGTCGCTGACACCGGCGTGGGCGTCCCTCCGGAGAAGGCCGACGTGATTTTCGACAGATATGTCAAGCTCGACAACTTCAAGCCTGGAACAGGACTTGGCCTGAGCATATGCCGCATACTTGCCTCAAAGCTGCAAGGCCTCGTCTATCTCGACAGGAACTACTCACCCGGCGCCCGTTTTGTCCTCAACATACCGCTCTGACCCTTTCTATTCGTTTTCTCCGCCTGGAGTCACAGCCTCGCCGTCGAGCGCCACGATTGCCTTTTCAAGCGCGAGCGAATCCTCGTGAGCCCTGTTCAGGGAATCAATCTTGATTTCCACAGCCTGCTGGACTTCCTTGATGAATTCAGGATTGGTCTCACGCTCGGCGCCACCCCAGGTTATCTCATAATAACCTCCGTTAATCACACGGTTAGAATGGTCACGGAGCCAGGTGAACATATACATATGACCCTGCTGGGCATCGCCTTCGAAGAGAGTGTATTCGTCCGGAGTATAGATGCTTGCGGTTGCGACATCTCCCCTCTCGACAGCCTTGGTGTCGATGTTGACGAAATAGATGTCATTCTTGTCGGCATATGCATTGGTGATGGTGATGGACTTGTCGCTGTTCACGGTGAACTCGAGATCCTGATCCGTACCGAACCAATCCCTGATCACATAGCTGCTGTCCTCCATATGCAGGAGCTGAACCTGATACGGCTCGTTCCGCATCACGTTCCAGGCCTGGGCGTCGACCTCCCAAACAGGCTGAGGCGCGAAGAGCGAGGAAATGAACGTTATGCCCACATACAGCCAGTGCGTGAATATGCCCGCGCCGATTCCGGCGATGAAGTGACTGGTATATGCCCTTGAGATGAGGGAACGGTAGCCCAGGGAATCGAGGGTTGCGGCGTGGGTGCTGAGGAAGCCGCTCCAGCACATGCCCATGGCGGTGAACACAGCTATCGCATTCCCGTCGATGATGCCCTGGCTTGCGAACTCAGGGATGAGACCCAGCGCTGCGCCTACTGCACCGAGAGCCGTAATCGGGAAGGCAACGAGCTCAGGCGCGGTGAAACCGAAGAGCCACTTGAATATGAAACTTACCTTGCCGGCAAGCCAAGGGAGCAGCCTTGTTCCCTGATATGCGCCTCCCGTATAGACCACTATGTCGTTGCCCATCGCATCCACTCCTTCGACAGAACCGCCGAAGGTGAGCATCATGACGAAGGTCGATATCACAAGCACGCCCGGGATGATGGCAAGCCCTATCTCCACACCGCTCTTTCCGCCGTCCAGGAGGGCGTTGAGAATGCGGATGAACCCGCCCTGGTGCTGTTTGTTCTCACCATCCTCTTCCTCCTCTTCGATTGAGGCCATCTCAGCGTCACTCAAGGCGTTCTGGTTGCGAAACTCAGGATAGTCCTTGCAGGTGAAATACTGCATTAACCTGGTTGTGATCATACAGCCCACCACCGCACCGGCCAGGCCGATAAACGGGGCCGTGAAGAAGCCCTGTCCCATCATGAATATGATGACGAGGAGACCCATTCCGAAAGTCGTTCCGAAATTGACCAGGGAAATATGCTGATATTTCTTGAAACAGCTTGAGAACTTCCTGTCCTGACAGAGGGAGATGATGGCGGGATTGTCACTCAGGAAAGTGAGCACCGCTCCGAGTGAGGCTACACCTGGAAGATTGAAAAGGGGCTTCATCACCGGCCTGAGGGCCTTCTGAAGGAGATCCACCACTCCGAACTCCACGAGGAGCTTGCCGAGAGCGCCGGTAATGACACACATACCCATAAGATAGAATACGGTGTTGATAAGCAGGTCGTGGGCAGTCTTCATTATGGTGTTCAGCATGTTGGTGAAGCCCATCACCGAACCCATATAACCGAAGATCATGACTATCACCAGGATGCACCAGACACCCGTGGGAATGAGTTTCTTTTTCTTTGCCATATGTCAGAAGCTTATTTTCTCTTGAAAAGGTCGAAGCGCCAGGTCACGCCGATTTCAAGCGCGTGGCGGTCGGAAAGGGTGGAAACCCAGTCATAGAAGGCATGGAGCCTCAGATGATTGTTGCCCAAAGGGTAAAATTCGAAACCGGCGGCAAGCTGCAGGGCCTCATAACCGGCAGGAACGACCACGTCCCAGCTGCCTACGCCCCCGCGGGAAAAGTCTCCGTTCTGCGCGTCGTTGTAATCGTAAGTACCCTTGAGGCAGAGGTTGAATTTGCCCACGTTGTACTTGCTGTTGAGCATCACGGCCACGTCAGAGAAGAACGGTCTCTGCTGTCCGGAAAGGGCGGTCTTGTTGATGAAATCGGCATCAATGCAGAAGTTCCCGAATGTGAAGCGGTTACCTAGAACCAGATAGTTCATCATCGTACCGACTTCATTGTCAACAAAGTTCACGCTCCATGTCGTCTTCCAGAAAGGTGTGAAACTTCCGTTCCAGTAGAGCGAGTAGCTGAAGCAGTTGGTGATGCCACGGGAAAGCGGAGACTGGCTGAACTGGAAAGAGATATTCTGCGAAGGAGCCACCTCATAAGTGCCGGTTACGCCCAGCGTAAAGTACTGGTAGAGATCAGCGATGGACTTGGACCAGTAGAACACGTTGATTGGATCCTCGTCGAATTCGAAACTACCGAACCATACGGGATGCTTGCCCGCGGTGAGCGAAAACTTCGGGGTCGCCTGCCAGGTCATCCAGGCGAAATCAGTGGCATTCAAAGGGTTATTGTCGGCATATGCCGCCTTGGTCAGACGATGTCTGAGGACATAGGTGAGATTGTCCGAGATATGGCCCTTGAGGTGGATGTTGAGATAATCGACGTGGAAGCCACCATTATACTCGCCCTCCTGAAGGGACTGGGCGAATCCGGTCCTGATGTCGACATAGGCATCGTCAACAAAATTCTGCGCAACAGCGGATATGCAGCAGAATGCCGCCAGAATGACGGTGAGAAAGGTCTGTTTCATGTGTTATTGCAATGTGGTCCGCAAAATTAACAAATTGATGAATACTTTCAACGAACTACTCACAAAAAAGATGTAGGCCCGATGAGGACTCAAAGTTATGGCCGATCTGACTCTATTCAACGACAACCACACTGATGGTTCCGGAACGGTTATGCTGTCTGCGGATGTACAAATTGACCCGAGGATGGTCAGTATGGCCTTCCACCTGGAACGGCAAGCCCCATCCCAGGGGCACCTGTGGCACATTCCCGTTCCTGGTAGAAGCATTTCACGTCCACCGGGAACGCCCACCATGAACTGAAGCCATCAGCGGCATTCCTCCGTTCCAGGTGGAAGGACAAAAAAGTCAGGGGCTGTGCCCCTTATGGAAGGAAGCCCCCTGGGGCCACAAAAAAGCCTCCGCACAGTGTGCGGAAGCTGGCTTGTCGCCGTAACGCCACTTCTGTGGCGTGCTAAGCTCATTTGCAAATCCGATAGAATCTTCATATACTAGCAACGGAATTCTATATTGTGTTATCATTAGTGTCCACTAAAAAATCATAAAAGTTCTTTGAAAATATTGAAAGTTAGGTTGTTACAAAGGTTTTGAGACCGCGCCGATTTGAAATTATCTTTGCCAGATTATCGTAGAATGGCATATGCATAATGGAAAATTCGTGTTCTCTCAGCTTTTAGATTTCCTTGATAAGGATGTATTCCTCAGAATATCAAACAAATACAACGGAAATCGGTACGTCAAGTTCTTTACGTGCTGGAATCAGCTCGCAGTCTTGATGTTCGGTCAACTTTCCAACCGTGAAAGTCTTCGTGACCTTGCACTTGCTACTCAAGCGCTATCGCGTAAAGCCTTTCATCTCGGCTTTGGAAAGTATGCCACCAAAAGCAATCTCTCCAAGGCGAATAATGGCCGAGATTACCACATCTTTGAAGAGTTCGCATACCGTGTTATCGCAGAAGCCAGAGAATGTCGTGCAACTGATATCTTCAAGCTGAACGGGCACGTTTATGCGTTTGATTCAACAACGATAGAGCTTTGCCTCAATGCATTCAAATGGGCCGTGTACAGAAAGAATCAGGGGAAAGGCGGTATCAAGGTTCATACTCTGTATGATATTGAAACATCGATTCCGACATTCTTCCACATAACGGAAGCCCGTGTTAATGATATGAGAGCCATGGATGCCATTCCATACGAGGAAAACTCGTTCTACATCTTCGACAGAGGCTACAACGACTTCAAAAGACTATATGCAATCGAATCGATTGGTGCTTATTTCGTAGTCAGAGGCAAGAAGAACAATGACTTCCGGCCCATGAAATGGAAGAGGCGCTTTCCACCTGGTTCAGGTATCTTGTCTGATGCTATCGGCTATATGAATAGTCAACTGACCATGGGAAAGTATCCGGACAAGGTCAGGAGAGTCATCTACTGGGATGAGGAGAGCAAGAGAAAGTTTATATTCTTTACGAACGCCTTCTCAGAGGATGACAGGTTGGATATCAGTCCTGTGATGGTCGCTGAACTGTACCACAACCGATGGCAAATCGAGCTATTCTTTCAAATGGTTGAAGCATCATCTCAAGATTAAAAAATTCTGGGGCACCAGCGAAAATGCCGTCAGGATTCAGATTTACTCCGCAATCACAGCCTATTGTATGATGGCCATTGTGCAGAAAAAGATGAGAATCCAGAGGCCAATCTATGAGATGCTACAACTGGTAAGTGTTTCTCTTACAGAGACTTTACCACTTGGTGAACTATTTGACAAACCTAACAACAATATTATCAATGAACTTGATGATTCAAGTGAACCAACTTTGTTTAATTGTTAAACTTATATAAACCGTCCACAATTTTTAGTGGACACACATGTTGTGTTATGACAAAAAGAATTATCTCTCATATTATTCTTTTGGTGACCTTGATTTCCTCCTGTCAGACATATGATGCATTAATTTTGCAGGAGGACAAGACGCCATCGACAGTAGTTTCGTCAAATGATATTTCATTTGACGAAACCATCAATACCCCCATAATTTTTCTCCCTGACACTAATTTCAAAGCCTGGTCCGAAATTGTATCGCTTGAAGATAGAATCAAAGCATGCAACCCACCCCAAGACTTGCTTGATCTTATGAGCACAGAAGCTCTGACAAAAACTGTATCAAAATATCCTCTCAACTATCTCATATTCGCTTATGATAATCCTTTTGATGCTATTCAAATAGTGGCAGAAAGTAGTCTAATTCACCGAGAACTTGAATCCAGAGAAGATGCTTCTGGACAATTGCTCTCTTTATATTCCTCCTTTCATTCCATCGAAATGATGCCAAATACTGCCATAAAAGAGGATTATTCGTCCTTAAGCTTTGCCGATGCTATGTTCCTTGACTATTATGTAGCATCTGGCCGAATAGTACTAGCAAAAACAGCCGATCAAAGAGAAGAATTGTCTGCCGTAGTAAGAGACAAGATTGAAGACAGAATCTCAAAACCAAAAATCTTCAGTTACGCATCACTTGCTCCCCTTTATCGCATTTTAGATGACCTCTCATCTATTTCACAAGATAATACCAAGGACTTTTCAACTGGGGCAACCACCACACATACCCCCTTTGGGAGAAGAATTACCGCAATACGTAGCACTGAGTTCACAGAATACGAAATTGACGTAATCACTCAAACCTTCTCTCAACAGTATCCACAAGCTACGCTTCTTGCTTCTGCATCAAACCTTTATAATTGCCATAGCTATGCTTGGCACGAGCAATCTACGGCCAACGATTTATGGATAAATCAAAACGATTCATACAATTCATTTCAATTATCACGGTATTGGACATCAGATTACTTTATTAGCTGCTCCTCCCAGCAAGCGGAAAAAGCTTTTTATGGCACGGCAGCAGACCACTCCGCAGTAGTTCAACAAAACGGGACGTTTGTATCAAAATGGGGCGCC
>JAEDMF010000068.1 GCA_016303175.1 Bacteroidales bacterium | reverse complement strand
GAGGGCGACTATGGTGTCTATGGCCTCTCGCGCGGTCTTGGCCCTCTGCAGGGTTATGTAGATCAGACTGCCGTAGTCGATGCCTCCTTCCGGGTCCGCGAGTTCAGGCCTGCCGCCCCAGGTGGTCTCGGCGATAATCAGCTGATGCTCATTCATATTGCCCATGGTCTGCCAGGTATGAGCGACCTGAGGAATTCTGCCGAGCGGGCGGTAGGTGTCCCATTCGGTGACCTCCAGCATGCTGCCGCGCTTCCAGTCTGCCGCGGGGTGGAAGTAGAGTTCTCCGTAAAGGACGTGAGAGTCAGCGGCGTACGAAACTATGGCCGACCCGTCCACGCTTGCCCCCGGCGTCACGATGATATTGGTGCAGGCTGAGGACGAATTCTCCCGGCAGGTCAGGCAGGCGATTATTGCAATTGCTGACAGTGTGAACAGATTTTTTCTCATTTTTATTATTCTTTATTAAATTTGCATCTTATGAAATACAAAGCTATGAAATTTTTTGCTTTCATCGCATTTTTATTGATGCCGTGCGCGCTGTTTGCCCAGCAGAGGAGTCCTCTTGACGATCCTCAGCAGCTCAAGCAGTTTTACGAGTCCATCGAAAAGACCGTAGATCAATACACCAGCTCACTCAAGCTCGAGACATGGCAGGTGTTCAAGATTGACTCCACGCTAAGCCACGACTATATGGAGATGATGAAGGAAATGGAGTCGCTCAACAAGGCGAGAGTTGCCAACGTAGATCTTTTCCAGAAGACTCAGGACAAGTGGAACGAGCAGATTTACAATAGTTTCCGTGGCATACTCGATGATGCCCAGTGGCAGAAGTTCCTAAAGTCCGGAGCGGCAAAGGAAAAAAAGGCCCGTGACAAGCGTGAGGCAAAGCGAGGAAAGCAGATAGAAAGTAAGTAAAAAGAAAAGACAATATGAACAGACAGGATATCGACCAGATACTCGCCGAAGTTGGCGCGCTGGCCTGCAAAACCCAGAAGGAAGTCGAGGAGGCCAGAGTCCGCCTGCTCGGCAAAAAAGGCAGCATCACCGCCCTTTTTGAAGCGTTCAGAACCGTGGACAAGGACCAGAAGAAAGAACTGGGCAGGCCTCTCAACGAACTCAAGCAGGCTGCTATCGCCCGCATCGAAGAACTGAAGGCGAGTGCCGTCGATGACGGTGCTGATGGTGCTTCAGCAGAGGACCTGACTATGCCGGGAGACCGCAACGAACTCGGCTCCCGTCATCCGGTAAGCATTGTAAGGCAGCAGATTGTGGACATTTTCCGCAAGTTCGGCTATGATGTGGCCGAGGGTCCCGAGATCGAGGACGACTATCACGTTTTCGAGGCGCTCAACTTCCCGCCTAACCATCCGGCGAGAGATATGCAGGACACTTTCTTTGTAAGTTCAGGTCATATCAACCCTATTCTGCTTCGTACCCATACTTCCAGTGTGCAGGTCCGTACTATGGAAAAATCGCAGCTTCCGATAAGGGTGATCTGCCCCGGAAGGGTGTTTAGAAACGAGGCGATCAGCGCCCGCGCCCACTGTATCTTCCATCAGGTGGAGGGCCTCTATATCGATGAAAACGTGACCTTCGCCGACCTCAAGCAGGCGCTTCTCCTCTTTGCCCGTGAAATGTTCGGCCCTGATACTCAGATACGTATGAGGCCAAGTTACTTCCCGTTCACCGAACCTTCGACCGAAGTTGACGTAAGCTGCAACATATGCCACGGCAAAGGCTGCAATATCTGCAAAGGCACCGGTTGGCTCGAAATACTCGGTGCCGGTATGGTTGACCCTAACGTCCTCGAAGCCAGCGGCATAGACTCGAAGAAATACAGCGGATTCGCATTCGGAATGGGACTTGAGCGCATCGCTATGCTCAAATGGCAGGTCAATGACCTCCGTCACTACTTCGAGAACGACCTCCGCTTCCTCAAGGAATTTGAAACGGCCCCGGAGGTGTAGGTGTTTGGGGTATGGGACCGGACTGGCCGGCCTGCTCATTCATTTCCCTCACGCTGATCTGACGGTATCTTGATACGATAGATGGAGGCGCCGTAGCCTGCCCAATAGCCGAGCCCACCGTTGATGTTGGTCCTGATAGGAGATGTGCAGTGGAAGAAAGGATTGCGTGCAAACATTGAAATGTCTTCATAGTCAGACCAATAGGCAAACATTTCTTCGTCCATTGTCACAAACTTGACATCTACGGAGTCTCCCTCGTCGTAATATGGCTCAAATGTGTCAATCGGGGCTTGCATTCCCCTGCATACTGATATTTCATTTATTGGTTGCGTAAGCAGCCCGTCATCAAACAGGCCCATAAACGAGGGCTTGTAAGTGCTGTCCTTTCCGTGTATCTTTACAAAGAAACGATAATGGTTCTTTGTTGATGGGTCGTCCTCGACATACGCAATTATTCTGTATTTGTCGCTTCCTTCCGACATCTTTTCTGCCCGTAATCCCGCCAGTTGAGCCGGTTGCGGGATGCTTGTGATGGCCTCCACGTGCTCATCACCATAATCTACTCTCAAGCGGTAGCTCTCTCCTGCCTTGCCTTTCATTTTTGTTGTGGTGTAGATGTATGGAGGGAAATATTCGGATGACTTCCTGCCGGTTAGGATAATGTCTCCGTCAGGACCGGAAACGGTGACTTTAGCCCAATGGAGAACGTAGTCTGACAGGTCCGAGATGTCTTGATATTCATAAGTAATCGGGATAGTGGAAGTCACGATTACAATAGGTTCCGCGCCGTCTTCTATCCATCCCTCCACAACTATCTTCTGGTCGTGCGCCGGATAACTGACCTTGTCGCAGCCGACCGCAAATAGGGCTGACAGAAGGATTAGCAGTTTATATAATGACTTGTAATTCATTGTCTTGCGTGTCTTGGCCTAGAACCTGTGATAATAACTGATGGAAGGGACGAAACGCAGGAAAAAGCTCATGGGCCTGAATGCGTATTTGTCCCTTTCTTCCGAAAAAGTCATTTTGTATATGACGTCGTTTCTTCTTCCGAGTGCATTGTACAATGACAGGTTTATGCCGTTTTCCTGTCTTTCATTCTTTATGATAGTTATGTTTGCAGACAGGTCAAGCCTTATGTATGGCCGCATCCTGCCTCCATTGTACCGTCCGTACTGAGTTACTATGCCGCCCGAAGAAACATAGAAGTACTCCGGAACGGTAAAAGGGCTGCCGGATGCATAGACGAAGGTTCCGGAGAATTGGCAAGGTCCTGCAGACCAGGAACATACTGCGTTGAGTTCGTGCAGTCTCTCGTGGGATGAGGGGTAAATTCCCGGATAGTCGGGATTGTCGAAACGGCGCAGGGCTCTGCCGAAGGAATAGGCTATCCAGCCCGTCATCCTGCCTGAAACCTTCTGTAGCATCAGATTCAGGCCATAATTCATTCCATCGCCCTTGAGGAGATAGTCTTCGGTGCGGTATGAAGCGTTGAGGTAGTCAAGCAGGGTTCCTCTGTATTCGACCTGATTGTATAGTTTCTTGAAATACAGTTCTGCGGACAGTAACAGAGCGTCATTGAGCAGCCCCAGGTCATAACTGAGGTCAAAGTGGAGGGATGACTGAGGCTTGCTGTATGCTCCTGCCAGAAACCAGAATTGTACCGGAAGTCCGACATTGGAAAGTCCTGTCTGGAAGAGATTCTGGTGGTACCATCCGGTATGAAAAGCAGCCTTTCCGCAGCGTCCGAACTTGTACGACAGGGAGAATTGTGGAGTAAACTGGGGATAAAGCCGCTGTCCGCTGTCCACAAATACCCCGGCTTTGAGTCCGGCGCTGATTCCCAGGCGGCTTGCCAGAAGCGTGTCGTAAAGTATGGACATATTGGCTTCCAGACCTCTTTGACTCCTCTGTGTCAATGAGTTGTCGCCGAAGTTGCTGTCCACTTCCGGGCTTTGTGGCAGGGCGTCGTAGAGTGCGAGTTCCGTGCTTGTCCGGAAGCAGCGCTTGTTGTAATTGCCTTTATATCCTATTGTTCCGATGTGGCTTGGCAGGGAGAGTTTAAGGTCTGCCTGGCTGAGATTCATTCTGGACATATAGCCGGAAAAAAACAGAGAGTTGTTCATTTTCCAGTCTCCGCCGTTATGTTTCCAATGACAGGCGGCAATGGCGTTGCCCCATTTGAAGGATATGTCCGAGCCTATGTTGGGCTCAAGGAGTGATGCGTCGTCGCTTCCGGTATAACAATCAAAAGTGATTATGTCATTGGGACTTACGCCCACGCTTATGGTCGCGTTCCAGTCGCCGAATCCATATCTGATCGGGTCTCCTTCGAGTTTGAGCCAGGGACCGTAAAGCTGATTAAGGAAGGATTGCCTTGCCGAGAGCGTTGCCTGGACATTCTTTTTTCCTTTTAACTTCAGGCTGCCCTGGGCGGCCATCAGGCCTAAAGACAATTCTCCCGAAACGGCGGCTTTCGATGCGCTGTCGGGGATCTCCATTATTATGCTGCCGCCTATGCGGTTGGACCGCAGGTCCGGAGACGTGGAGAAAGAGATTTGCTGATAATGTAACGGGTTAAATGCGGAGAAGAATCCGAAAAGGTGGGATACACCAAATACAGGGACCCCGGCCACTGATACGTCGTTGTGAGAGTTTTCGCCGCCGCAGATGTGGATGCCTGACTCATATTCAGTTACGGTCTGGACGCCCGGCAGCATTCGCATTAGTCCTATGGGATCGCCCGAGCCGAGGAACTGGGGCATTCTATCGATGAGCGAGCGCTCAAGCGTCATTCCTTCGCTCAGGCGGCCTTTGAGCCCGGACTTGTTCCCGGTGCTGACAAGTACGCTTCCTTTAAGTTCATATTGTAACGTGTCAATTTGCGCCCGTGCTATGGTCCCGTAAAGGACGCAGAACACGAGCGCAAAAACACGTTTCAAGTACAAGGAAACCCTATACACAATCAGTTGCCAAGGAGTTCCTGGTATGATTGGATAAACTCTTCGAACCTGCTGACAAGGCGGCTGAAGTTTTCCTCATTGAAGTATTCGTCAAACAGATAGCGAGAGCCGTCGTTGAACACGATAACAGGCATAACTTCGTAATACTCATAGTCTTTTACGCACTCGAACTCTATGTGTGCCTGCTTGGTTGTCGTTCTGTCGTAATACAGGGAGAGGGAAACAAGTGAATTGACTTTTGCAGCCGCTTCGGTGGCGCTTGCTTCGCTGTTGTCGTCGTAAATGTTGAGTTCCGTGTACAATTTCAAGAAGTCAGAGATTGCACCTTTGACCTGGACGCTTCCGAGGAAGTCAAGACTAATGTTTCCTGAAGCATTTTCAAATCCCACGTTGTCAATATCATCTCCCGTGAGTTTGACAACGCCGTCGAGATTTTCGCTGATGAGCATCTTTCCGTTCTTGCTGAGGGTTCCGTCAGAAGAAATCTGGTTATTCGCGCCATCGTACAGAATGTTAGCCTGCAGGCTGTAGGCCTTGACGTTGAGGGTTGATTTAACACCGATTCTGTCTTTTGAAGGATTGACTTGGTCAGATAACTTGAGGTCAAATACAAACGAGAACGTAGCCAGGGTCTCAGCGTCACGCTTAAGTGTAAGCTTTATGTTCTGCGGCACCTTGACCGTAAGCTCATTTCCGTCCTTGATGTAAGTTACAGCAGTTTCAGACCCGGAAGTCACCAAATCCAGAACGCATTCCCTGTTCTGCTCGTCCTTTATCTTGAGTTTCAGGTTGTCAGCTTCCCTGTAAGTAACTTTCGTAGGTCCAAAATTAAATTCTCCGGTAACCTGCGACAACACAATGACCAATTTGTCATTGGAAACTCCTTCCGTGTAGAACAGGTCATACCAATCCATAAACTTGGTCAAGACAGCAGTGTAGTCATAGTCCTCGTTGCTGAAATAAGTATCGGAAATATATTTCCCCAGATCTACAAACTCTTTAAAATCAGCAGCATCGCAAGCATCCATCAACTCGATGGCCGTGTCCTCGATTTTGGTCTTCTGCTCCTCCGGAGTCAGCGGCGTCCCTTTCTCTTCAGGCTTGTTGCAAGCAAAGAGAACTGCACAAGAAACAAGAATCAGTGATAATTTCTTCATATAAAATAAATTAGTGTTAGTTAGGTAACCACAACATATCAGTCCAAAGATACAATTAATTTTAAAACTCAGCAAATTATCAGAAAGTTTTAAGAATCAGCCAGCCAAACCCACTTTGTACATACCAAGCTTCTTCGTACGCTTCCTTTGCAGACGCTGGGACATAAATGACAATTCCGTCAGGGAAAGTATTTCTTTCTATCTGTGCCGGTGTTTCTGATAGCATTTTAATAGCTTTTATGTTTGAGCAGCCATAAAATGCGTAATCCCCAATTTGCCACACATTTTCAGGTATTATGAAAGGTTCTGATTCTGTGCTGGTAAGGGCAGAATGGGCAAATGCCCATCCTTCAATATCACAAAAATCCCCCGAAAGTGTCTTGTTAACTTTCGGAGGTTCTTGCTAAAATAGTAACCATTCGGCCGATTCAACTCGTGTCAGAACGCTGCTTTTGCAACAACTATTTCACTCTGAACCAGTCCATTGTGCGTCCGATACGACCTTTTTTGTCAAGGGAGCCGCGAACTTTGAGAACGTCCCCCTCAACCTTCATCGAGCAATTATAGGTCTTGCCGTTGCCCGGATCGTAGATGGAACCCTGTGTGTACTGGTCCCCGGTCTTTTTCAGGCCGCTCAGCATATTGAGACCCATAAGCTTGCGTGAGCGCAGGCTCTTGTCCGGGTTGTTTAAGTCGCAGACAGGTGATCCGTCCGGCATAGTAGCGTCCTTGAGCCATACGATTTTACCATTGTAGGAATCTCCGCTTTTGTAAACTTCGACAATTGCGGACCCGTCATCAAGTTTCCATTTTCCGACAACATCCTGTGCTGAAACGATGCCAAGCCCTGCGAAAAGAGCGATAATAATTGTACAAATCTTTTTCATAAAACTGAAATTTACAAATCTTAATATTCCTTGTTGTCCGTCATTTTTTATGCGATAATTAATTTGTCAATTATCGTGCTGCTTTTTGTGAACTGCTAAACCATTCGCGTCATTTCTGCTGCGTTTTGCCACTTTTGGCCATTTTGAATCGTAAATTGTTCTTGCTACATACCTTTACCAAGCCTATTAGCACTCTGCGCAATCAACACTAATGTATTCAGTTCATTGAATGTAAAGGAACCATTCAACGGCTGATTTTAATTGTTATATTTGTAGGCAATGCCACAAAAGGCATACTTAAACTAACTATGATTGACACAAAGAAAGATTTTACCGCCATTGCGGAAGATTTGGGATTATTCAATCCCATTGTCAAAGGCCAGGTCATTCCAGTAAGGAATTGTTGGCATTTTTACACATCGGGCGATTCGGTTGAGGTTTTGTACCACGACGCTGGTGAGTTTAGGGACGGGATGAACAGAATTCTTCCGGTCGTTGTTAGGTACGAAGTGGCTATTCTCGCGTTTGTCTTGATGGATACCCACCTGCATTTTATTCTCTATGGGTCCTATGATGCTTGTAATCGTTTTGTGCATGAATACTTACGTAGGACTTCGATTTATCTTTCGCTGCATTCTGCAGCCCGTAAATCATTGAAACAGATAGTTGTTAACTATCAGCCGATCACGGATGACAAATACCTGAAATCAGCCATCTGCTATGTATTAAGAAATCCGGTTGCGGCCGGCTTGCCATATAATGTTTGGGATTACCCCTGGTCAAGTGCATCATTATATTTTCCCTCAGCTGATTCCTGGACAAGCCCAAGATGGACGCTTGGAATTGATAATAGAATTGTTAATGACAATGAGTTGAGGACATTGATAAAAAGCAGGGTGAAGATCGATTCGGAAGTCAGAGTTGTCAATCGGATCATACTCCCGAGTCAATATGTAGCTGCCTCTATTGTCGAGAAATTATTCAGAAGCCACAAAGCATACAACTATTTCCTGAATGCTACAAGGGAAGTGGACATTGAGTCGCGAGGAGGTTCAATTTCGCATCTTACCGTACCATTATGTGAGATGAGAGACAACAGGGCATTTCTGCTAAATGAAATGTTTGGTGTATCCAATCTGCGCAGTCTTGATATGGGTCAGCGCGTTGAACTTGCCCGTTGTATGAAACGTAGGTACAATTGCTCAATAAAGCAGATTGCAAAAATGTGCGGCTTGGTTTACAATGAAGTAAAAGACATTTTGTAAACAGGTCCGTGTCCTTCCTGTATGTAATCTGGCCGGTCGGTGATCTTCGGTGTCCTTCCTGCAAACATCATCTGGCAGTTTCGGCGATCTTCCTGCAAAACATCGAGCCTCTCCGTGTTATCCCAGCAAAACATCGCGCGAGCCGATGTGCCCTGGAGGGCTGTCTGGAGGGGTTCGCGGCGCTCGATGGACACAAATCGGTGCCATCGCGCGAGCGGATGTGCCTTGGAGACCCGTAGAATGGCGATTGCCGTGA
>JAEDMF010000067.1 GCA_016303175.1 Bacteroidales bacterium | reverse complement strand
AGCGTCTTGGTCACAGGAACCACACCGCCGTAGATAAGGCGGTCATACAGCGTGTAAGTAAGGTTAATCTCATCCGGAGCCATAACCTTCTCCATTACGAATGCTTCACGCAAACGCTCTGTGTCATAATGTTTTACATCACTGGGATGGCAGGCAGTCTGGACCGTATAGTTCAGCTGAGCTGATGCAGTGAGGGCCGCTGCCATAAGCAGGGCGGAAAAAGCAATTTTTCTATACATATTCAATATCATTTGTTATTGTTCTCTGTCTCGGCGGCACTGGCAAGTTTCTGAGCCTTGACAATCTTCATTCTATTCCACATTGCGAGGGCAAGGGTGCAAAGCACCAGTATGGAAGCGCCTACCCACTTGAATGTGTGTGTCATATGGAAAATCACCCAGGCAAGGGGGCTGGATGCAAAATCAAGGGAACCACCCTGGAAACCTTCCGGAATAGCAACGGCGGCGTCGCCTGTCTGGGCATACACATCCTGGGCCGCAAGAGTGAAATACGGCGCAAGATCAGTTACAAAATACAGGCCGATTACCAGTACCACGAGTCCTATGATGAAAGTTTTCACTACATTTCCTTTGGTTATGGGGAGCACCAGAGGGAATATATAGAACATACCTGCCAGAGATGCCAGAGGCAGGAATTGGTTGCCGGGAAGGAAGACGGCCAGGATGAGGGTCACCGGAATCAGCAGCAGCGACACTACCAGGGTGGTCGGATGTCCGATTACAAGAGCCGGGCTCATACCTATGTTCATTCCCTTTGCTCCCTTGAACTTGCGCGCAATCAAAGCCTTGGTTGCCTCGGAAATGGGTTTGAGGCCCTCGATGAAGAGGGATGTAATCCTGGGAATAAGTTCCATAACAGCGCCTATCTTGATGCCCAGTCCGAGAATGTAAGGAATCTGGTCGGCAATCTCTGACCAACTCTTGCAGGAGAGACAGCCTATAATCACACCGATAAGCACACCAAGGAAGAGAGGCTCACCGAGCAGACCGAATTTCTTTTTCATGCCCTCGGCGTCAATATTGATTTTATTGAAACCGGGAATCTTGTCCAACAACCAGTTGATAGCCTCAGCAAAGGGCACGAAACCCTGACTGAAGGGCTGTGGAATGGATATTCCCTCCATACCTTCATAAAAGCCCTGGAATTTCTTTGCTGTGCGGTCTGCAAGGATGAGGGTGAAGATATAGCATATAATGGCGGCAAAAAAGCCCCAGAGTATGCTGTCGGATGCAAAATAAACAACAGCGCCAATAAAGGCAAAGTGCCAATAGTTCCACAGGTCGATGTTGACTGTCTGAGTGGTTTTGGTCAGAAGCATAAGCAGGTTGACACCCAAGCAGACCGGAATGATAAGCGCTCCTACGGTTGTATTATATGCCACGGATGCGGCGGCCGGCCAACCCATATCGAAGACCTTGAGCTGCAGTCCATAAATCTCGACAACCTTGGAAAGGGCAGGTCCAAGAGCGCTTGTAAGCAGGCCTGTAATGACAGACAAGCCGACGAAACCCACTCCGACGAGCAGGCCGCTCTTTAGAGCCTTGCCGGGTTTGATGCCTATGCAGACACCGAGAATAAAGAAAATGAGGGGCATCATCACGGCTGCACCGAGCCCGATGATGTAGCTGAAAATTTTAGTCACGTCGAATGAAGAAAGTTTAACTTCCGGTTTAGTTCTGAATGTGAGTGCGGCGGCCTCCAGTTCGTCTTTCCACTGGTCAAAGGAAGCAATATCGACACGATCCCAGCCGAAGCCCCACCAATAAGTATAGGAGGACTCGGGAGCAATAGCGGCTGCGGCAAGCACATGGCCGAGCGCCTTGTTGCGGGAAGCGGATTCCTCTTCAGAAAACCACTGCACGGATGCTTCGGTAAAACCCTCGCCGGCAATGTGGCCAAGGAAAATTTTGCCGTTGTCGGGGCCGGTGGTAGGGTCTTCATACGCTATGATACCCTTTTCGTTGTCGGTGATGATGCTGCCTGTCTTATCATGAAGAACTATGCCGGATACAAGGGGACGTTCCGTCTTGAGTCCTGAATAGCTCACCTCAGTGCGGTTGAAGTGCGAGCCGGCATCGAGGGTAATGACGCGTGTCTCCACAACAGACTCTCCTTCAGCCACTTCCACAGGAGTGAACGTTAGTTTTGCCTTGAAACGAAGGGGGCCGTTGTCCAGAATCTCAGCCTCCTTCCAACACCAGGGATAGACTATCCCGCCACCTTCGCCCAAGAGGGCTGCAACGCCCGCTCCGAGCGTGGGGCCGACTGCATAGCAATCCATCCCGTAACCGTGGTCAATATGGTATGAAGCCGCACGATGGAGGGAGTCTGCCTTCGCAGGATTAGTCTTGCGGAGAGCCTTGATATGTTCCCATTTCGCAGGATCCGTCTCGCCGGCATACAACTTTTCCAGCACGGGCAAAGAAGTGCCTCTCTTGGTAAAAAGGTCGTAGCCGAAGCCGCGCTCTCCCTTGCTTTGAAGCGCAGGACCGTACGCGCGGAAACCGACCTTGTCATTCTCCCATGCGAGGTCATCCAGACGACTGGGATAAATGCGGCCGCAGGCAAGAGTATCCGCGGGATTCTCCCCTGCCGGCACTGCCTTCACCTTGAAAGTCTGCTTCTGAGATGCCTTGAGCTGGACAGGAAATATCAATTTGCCTTCGCTTGTAAGCTGGCTCGGAAGACGCTCTCCTGATTTGTCATACACCGCATACTCCTCGCCTTCGGAAAGCTTCAGCTTGGATGCAAGCGTTTCGGCGTCAATTTCGGCCATCTCGGCAATGCGGTCGTTTCCTGTGGGGTTGACCACCTTCACAGAAAAACCCTTGCCGCAACTGCACAGAACGGCAGCTGCGGCCAGAGTTGCAAGAAAATGTCTGATTCTCACGGCAGCAATCATTTAGGCTGTTTGCCGATGTACGCCAGAATGCCGCCGTCCACATACAGTACGTGGCCGTTGATGAAATCAGAAGCCTCGCTGGCAAGGAATACTACGGGGCCCATCAAATCCTCGGGAGTACCCCAGCGGGCAGCGGGAGTCTTGGCAACAATGAAGGAATCGAAGGGATGGCGGCTGCCGTCAGGCTGTCTCTCGCGAAGAGGAGCAGTCTGGGGAGTGGCGATATAGCCGGGGCCTATGCCGTTGCACTGGATATTGTATTCGCCATATTCAGAGGCAATGTTGCGGGTAAGCATCTTGAGTCCTCCCTTTGCGGCAGCATACGCAGAAACGGTCTCACGGCCTAGTTCGGACATCATCGAGCAAATGTTGATGATTTTACCGTGACGTCTCTCCATCATTGAAGGAAGGACAGCCTTTGCGCAAATGTAGGGAGCTACAAGATCGATGTCAATGACCTGGCGGAATTCCTCAGAGGGCATCTCATGCATAGGAACCCTCTTGATTATGCCGGCGTTGTTGACGAGAATATCCACAGGACCGAGAGTTTTCTCGATATCTTCGACCATAGCCTTTACTCCGGCCTCATCAGTGGCATCGCAAATATAACCCTTAGCCTCAATACCCTCAGCCTTATAATCTGCAAGGGCCTTGTCCATATTAGCCTGAGAACGGCAATTGAAAGCGATTTTTGCTCCGGCCTCCGCAAGAGCCTTCGCCATCGCGAAACCGATACCGTAAGCGGCTCCAGTAACAAGCGCCACCTTACCTTCTAATGAAAAATTTACCATAATCTGTATTTTTAGAGTTTTGAATTATTTCAATACACATTCAAGCAAATATAATAAATTTCTCCATACCGCACCCAATTACATTCATATTTGATTAACTTTGCGCCGTTATGATAAAGAATCTGGTTTTTGACTATGGTGCCGTGCTGGTTGATTGGAATCCGCACCACTATTACGACAAATACTTCGGGAGCGCGGCAAAGGCCGACTGGTTTCTGGAGAACATCTGTACCTACGAATGGAACATAAAACAGGACAACGGGCGCCCCATTAGGGAAGCGGAGGAGGAACTCATCTCAAAGCACCCGGAATGGGAGAAGGAAATTATGATGTACTACGGCAAATTCACGGAAATGATGGGAGGAGAGCTGCCGGGGATGGAAGACTGTCTGAAAGAACTCAAAAAGAGCTACCACATCTTCGGGCTGTCTAACTGGAGTGCCGAAACCTTCGCCATCGCCGAGCCTATGTATCCCATATTCAAGCTTATGGAAGATATGGTCATTTCGGGCAGGGAAGGAATGATCAAGCCCCATAAAGAGATTTTCGAACTTGCCATACAAAGATTCGGCATCAATCCTTCGGAAAGCATCTTCATCGATGACAAGCAGGAGAATGTGGACGGAGCAAGGGAATGCGGCTTCCACGGAATCCGCTTCCAGAACCGCGAACAGATGCTGCGGGAGATTGCGGAGCTTTCCAAGCGCTGAACCTGGGCAGCCAGCGACTCACAAGAATCAGCAACCCGCCCAAAAAATTAATCGAAAATGATACAAAAAATTCTGTCAAAAATATACTACGCATTCCTGACCCTCAGCTGTCTGGGCTGGAAAGAAAGCACATCCACCATCAACGTGAACGGAGTCAACCTTCTATATGCCACAAGAGGATCCGAAGACGGCTATCCCGTCATTCTGCTGCACGGCAACGGAGGCTCGCACATCAAGATGCGTACCCAGGCTATGCAGCTGGCAAAGGCCGGCTACAGGGTGTACAGTCCCGACAGCCGCGGTCAGGGCGCTAACGCACCCCTGCAGGAATACCACTATGCCGATATGGCCGAAGATACATATTGCTTCATACAGAAACTCGGTTTGGAAAAGCCCTATGTTTACGGCTGGAGCGATGGCGGCATCATAGCCCTGATGATGGAGATGGAGCACCCCGGTACCTGCGGCAAAATAGCCGTCAGCGGAGCCAACCTCACTCCTGATTGCGGAGAGGGTTTCGAGGAGTTCAAGGCCTGGATATTGGAGAACGGCACCCCGCTGGCAATGATGATGCTCAGCGAACCCGACATCAAACCAGAGCAGCTCCGGGCCATCCACTGCCCCACCCTCGTGACGGCAGGCAGCGAAGACCTCATCAGCGAGGAGCACACCAGAATGATAGCCGACAACATTCCCGGCGCCTCTCTAGTGATAGTTCAAGGCAAGGACCACGGCAACTACATCAAGCGCAGTCCCATAATGGGCCGCCTCCTCCTCAATTTCTTCCGGAAGTAATCTGAGAACCAAGAACTTGCCTCAGATTTGGATAAGATTTCCGAGGCTGGATTTTCGCTAGAAGAGGGAGCGTAGCCATAGCTACGTGACCGATGAGAAAGAAAATCCAGACCGGAAAGATATTCAAAGATGAGGTTGGTTCTTGTTCGAAGATTACTCAAAAAAAAGGTGGGACCATAAGCCGGTTTCTGTTCAACGTTATCATTTATCTGAGCAACCTACCCCTCGGCGGACACGGGCCGTATCCATATACCGATATATTTGGTCTTGCAGGCTCCGGTGACGTCTCCGTTCTGCATCGCTGCAGAGCGGCGTGAGCTCTTGCCTCGCGGTTTCACCCTTGGCGGCAGAAGCCGCCGGTTTGATTTCTGTTACGTCTGGCGTGAAGTTACCCCCACCTGCGCTTTCCGCAGCGGAGTGCCCTACCTGTCCGGACTTTCCTCCGACATCAGAAGATGCCGGCGATAACTCGTCCCACCTTGCGTTGCAAAATTAGCAATAATAGTTCTAATAGACAAGTTCCATCCTGTCCAGCCACATGGTGCTGGTGGAAGAGCCTGTAAAGTAGTCGCCGAGCATGCTGGAGGCGCAGGAAATGATGATGTGAGTGGGTTTGCGTGAGGTGCTGACATATTCCAGAGGAATTTCAACATCAATCCAACCGTTGGTATTGCCCTCCGCAATATAGGAACCGTAGGCTATCACATTCTCAGCCTTGGGATTAAAATAAGTCTGCTCAATCGTTGTGTTCACCTGAACGGGAGACTCGGGGGTTCCGCCATATTTCCTGTAATCCCAATCACCCAGGGCAATATACACCTGTCCGCGGTCGGGGTCTCCCATATTCACGGGTGCATTGGCTGGATAGCCGTTGATGTTGTCTATCAGACCGGGCTGATACTTCAAGGCAAAACGCAGATAGCGGGGACGGGTGGTCCAAGGACGTCCGAAATTCACCTTTCCGCCAGACGTGCCAAGAATCTCGGCAAATTCGCCGGTGAAGATGTTGCCCGCCGCAAACTTTACCACCACATAATCCGAATTCATCCTGACGGAATTCTCCCCGTCCACTTTGTCCAGTTTGTCGGGATTGCAGATGGAGTGGGTCTCACCCACCGAAGTGGAACCAATATTGCCCGAATCCCACCATTTGGAGTTCCAAAGCGCGTTAGCCGGGTCAAAGAAAGAATAATATTTGGATGATTCGGCCTTGGAATAAACCTCGAAACTTCCGTTCGGAAGCTCGGTTGCAGGATCTGTAGTAAACTCCTGAGGTTCAGTCCTTTCCGTCCCACTTACGGCACAGCACTCATAACTTGTCAAAGGCTCGAGCCCGTCCAGTTCCGTGCTGAAATCTCCAGCCTTGACCACGATTTCTTCCTTGGGCACACGAATCCAAGCCTCCTCTCCCTTCTTCCTGTATTCAAACCAACGCTCCTCGCCCTCAATGCCGGAAGCGCTGAGATAAGCAACCCTAGTCCACGCATCAATGCTCTTGAACTCCACAGAAGTCTCGGTCTGCTCCACATACAGGGTCCATATCTCCGTACGTCCGTGGCAAGTAAGTTCCACTGTCACAGGCTCGAGGAAATTGCGCAAGTTCTCCTTGGTCACCGAATATTGCGTAATGGGCTCAGGACCGAGTACCATTTCCTGCACCTCGATTTCAGAGAGCATCACGCTCTTGGACACATAGGCCACAACCCTGTGGTTGACGATGTCAATTACGCTGCTGCCAACCTGTCCGCGCACGGAAAAACGCCTTTCTATGCTCTGGCGAGCAATTACGCGCCATATGTAATCCTGATAGGTCGTCAAAGTGAACAGGACCGGCGTAGAAAGGTCATAAGTACCTACCATAGAGGGACTTATCCTTGTTGTTGGAGGGTCCGTAACAACATTCTCAATTTGCACTCCCTGTATATCCGTAACATCATCAAGAATCAAAGTGACGGTGGCTTCGGCCGCCGAAATCTCCACCTTTGTTGCCCCGGGCACATCTATAGAAACGATCTTTGGCACAACGAGAGGATATGGCACGTCATTGTATATGCACGAAGTCAAACAAGACGCAAGGCACAGCGCAATATATGAAGACTTTTTTTTCATCGCATCAGACTAAAAATGATAGCTTATGCCGAAATTAAGATTGAGAAGATTGAGATCCACGCCGGCATTCCACTTGTCTCTCAAGCCCTGTCGCTGCCCAGAGGAATATGTGGAAGAATGCGAATAGCCCACGTTGGCAATGCCGAGCGAGGCTTCAATGGAAACCATAGGCAGTATGTAGAGTACAACGCCGGGTGAAAGGCCGAGGCTCACAGAATGGCCGTCGGAATACGTATCGGGGTTCTTCCCGAATACAGAGCGGCTGTACTTGTAGGAGAGTTGGAATTCCAAAAAGAGGCCGATGGTGCCCCGGCGATCCAAACCCATATAGTTGCGGTGGAAAAGGGCGGCCTTATAAATATGGTAATCCACGTTTGCATCCGTAAGGTCGAACTTGAGGTCGTCACTCAAGAGGCCGAGAGAGCCTTCGCTAATCTCCCCGAGCATCCTCGTATAAGCAAAACGGGCTCCTATGCTGCAATTGTCACGATAGGCCCAGGAAACGAAGGGAGATATGCGGTAGCACTGACCCTGGGCATCTATGGCGTTGGCAAGCAGGAGAAATTCGCTGTTGTTGCTGTTCATATTGGCGTACATGAAAGCCGCGCCCACCATTTTTTCATTCTTGTACACGGCCACGTGCATAGGCAACTTACCCTTCTTCACTTTTGAACTGTCGGCAATGACGGCTCTTTTGGGATCCAGGGCAATAACCCTGCGGCGGCCATTATCCCTTGCGCCGTCCTTTTTCCCTTTGCCTTCATCCCCTGTGGCCTCTTTTGCAACTCTGCCATCCTCTATAGGCTCCTCGGTGGCCGCCTTTATGGCCTCCTCACGTCCAGCAGCAGGCGACAAGGCAGTCGAAGCATCAGGCGAAGAAGCGGCGATGCCCAAGGCAGGCGAAGCATCAGGCGAAGAAGCGGTCGGGGCAGCTACGGCGAAACGGGCACTGCCCAAAATCAGCAGTGCGGCAAAAAGCAATGTCAAACTCTTATTCTCCATCAGAAACAAAAATGCAAGCCTACAGACAGAGACAGGGGGTTCAACATATAGAAGAAGCCGGCGCTGTCTCTCGAGCCGGTATCAACCTGATTATGTATTTGGTCCACAGAGGAATATCGTATCCCGGCAACTCCCAGGACAGCATCCAGGATAAGGTAGTCGGTAATGAAGGTTGACAAACCGGGATTTATGCCCAAGGATATGCCCCAATCCTTCTGGTATGTACCCACCACTTTGTTCACCTGACGGTCGGTGAGTTTGCCTCGCCCC
>JAEDMF010000066.1 GCA_016303175.1 Bacteroidales bacterium | reverse complement strand
CTGCGTCAGGATTATCCTGTAGATGTACCCACAACTTCACCATGGCATCCGAGGCGATGTCCTGCGCCACCATCTCATCATTGACGTACGACCTTGCGAAAGCAACGGTTCTTTTGTAATACTGCCTGTAGTACTCGTCGATTTTCACGATGAAGTTGTTCAATTCAGTGCCTCAAAGATATAAACTTATCCGACAAACTACAAGCCGAAAAGCTACAAACCTGCTGCCTTGGCCTCATCCCAGAGGGCGTCCATTTCGGCGAGGGTCATATCATGCAGGTCGCGGCCCTGGCGTATGGTCCTTTCTTCGAGGTAAGTAAAACGGCGGCGGAACTTCTCGCAGGTGCGCTCCAGGGCAGTGTCGGGGTTAATACCCCACAGGCGGGCGGCATTGACTATGCTGAAGATGAAATCGCCGCATTCCTGCTCGGCCTTTTCGAAAGCGGCCTTCTGCTCTTCGGGAGTGGCGGCTCTATCGAGGGCGGCCATTTCGGCCTTGTATTCGGATAGTTCCTCCTCCACCTTGGTCCAAACCTGCTCCTTCTGCTCCCAATCAAAGCCCACTCCCCTCGCCTTGTCCTGCATCCTGTAGGCCTTGAGCAGCGTGGGCAGGCCCTTGGTACCCTCCAGCACTGTCTTATTCCCGCCTTTTTCCTTGGTTTTGAGCATCTCCCAATTGCGCTTGACGTCCTCCGACGTTTCTGCAATCACGTCGCCGAATACGTGGGGATGGCGATATATGAGTTTGTCGCTGATGCGGTTGCATACATCCGCAATGTCGAAAGAACCTTCTTCCTGACCCAAACGAGAATAGAACACTATGTGCAGCAGCACGTCGCCCAATTCCTTGCTAACCTCGGTATGGTTTCCGTCCATTATGGCGCTGCTGAGCTCATAAACCTCCTCCACGGTCTGCGGACGCAGGCTTTCGAAGGTCTGTTTCCTGTCCCAGGGGCAGCCCACGCGAACCTGATCCATTATGTCAAGAAGCCTGCCGAAGGCTTCCATCTTTTCTTGTTTACTGTGATTTTCCATTACAATAATTAGCTATCCAAAATTTTCTTACTCACGTTTCGCAAGTGCGAAACTCAAATTACTTATACTTGCCCGGAGTGACCCCGGCCACACTCTTGAAAAAGCGGTTGAAGAAGGAATCACTCTCGAAGCCCAACTTACGGGCCACCTCGTGCACTGAATACACTCCAGTCTGGAGGAGGCTCTTCGCTTCAAGCACTACATATTCGGCTATAATATCAGAGCATTTGCGGCCGCTCGCCTGTTTGACCAGACGCGAAAAATGTCTCGCGGAAAGACCCTGGCGGCGGGCATAGTAGCCGACGTCCCTGTACTTGTCGGAGAAATTGTGGACATCGTTGCGGAAGCGCAGGAGCACCTTCTGGGCATTTCCGCCTCCTTCATCTTCAGAGGCACCATCAGTAAGAATGATTCGCATATCCTGGCTCTGCCGCCAAAAGGTCAGCAGATTGCCGAAAATGGTAGTGAAGCCGTAAATCATTCCATCGGCATAGTCCCCGCCCGCATCCTGAATGATGTACTTGAATGACGTGCAGAACCTTTCGTAATCACAGGCGTTCTTCTCATCCAGATGGAGCAGAGTGGGAGTCTTGCTTCGGAGCACCCAGTCGCGCAGGGCGTAGCCGTACTTGCCCCGCAGTTGGGTAAGCACAAATTCGGAATCCACGGCTACGAAAATCACCCTGCAGTCGGGATTCACGGCGACCCTTTCAAGAATCTGCCCCGCAAATACCAGCAGGACATCATTGGTATAAAGGGTGTATTCCCTCTGCTGGACCCTCAGGGATATGCTTCCGCTCTTGCAGAAAAGGCAGCAGCTCATTGTAATGCGTACGGGGAACCTTACCGGACTTTCCACGGGAGTACCGAACGAAGCATCCCCGGCAGGGCCGAGATTGTCTATCATGCAGAACTTCTCATCTAGAATAATCCTGCTCACCGGCGGGCTCAGATAAGACGAAATGAATTGGGTCACCGTCCCCTTGTAATCTCCTCTTGTCATATCAAAGAGTAAACGAATTCAGTGCAAAACCGTGCAAATATATACATAAATATCCGAATTAGTAAATAAAGACTCCCGTTTTTACAACAAATAGACAAAGGGGACAAAGTAACTTTGCAGCGGAAAATTTCAAAAAATATCAAGTTATGATAAAATTCGAAACGCTTGCAGACCTATACAGGAAAGCAACTCTAGACTATGCAGGAAACCTTCATTCAGCAGTGGTCGATACAGACGAAACATATACCTATGATGAATTCCGGACAGAATGTGAGAAACTATCGCTGAGGATGTATGACTACGGCATAGGACCGGAGGATAAGGTGGCCATACTCTCGCCCAACATGCCCCAGTGGTCAATGGCCTTCTTCTCGGCCGTGGCCTTCGGGCGTGTGGCGGTGCCCATACTGCCGGAGTGCTCTGCTAATGAGGTGGGGAACATCCTGGACCATTCCGGCTCTAAAGTACTCTTCGTGTCACGCAAACTGCTCGGCAACGTAAAACAAGAAAACATCGATACACTGACCCTGGTGATTGAAATAGAAAGTTTCGAGACCATAAAAGCCGACGAAGCAGCCCTATGTGCGGACGGAACCGTATATTCAAGGGTATATACTCCACATGCGGACGCCCTTGCCACCATCATCTACACCTCAGGCACGACTGGCAATGCAAAGGGGGTGATGCTTAGTCACAAGAACCTATGTTCCTGCGTACACGCCTGCTACCACACATACAAGCGCCGTCCGGACGACAGATGGCTGTCCATACTGCCCATGGCCCATACGCTGGAGATGTCCATAGGAATGCTCTATCCTATGATGGTCGGCGCCAGCGTACACTATCTGTCCAAGGCTCCAGTGCCGTCGGTACTGCTCAAGGCTATAGCCAAGGTACGCCCCACAACAATGCTCTCCGTGCCCCTCATTATTGAAAAGGTGTACCGCGGCAGCATAGTCCCCACTATACGCAAAAGCCCCATACTCAGCTGGTTGGACAGCAACATGCATCCGCTGCTGTGCAGGATAGTGGGAATGAAATTGAAGAAGACTTTTGGAGGCAAATTGACTTTCTTCGGCATAGGAGGTGCCAAATTGGACAGCGAGGTGGAGGCCTTCCTCAAGGATGCCCGTTTCCCCTACGCCGTGGGCTATGGTCTTACGGAGACGGCGCCCCTGCTGACCTTCGGCCTCGGGTGCAAGCACAAGGTGGGTTCCATAGGCACCTGCGTCCTTAATGTGAAACTCAAACTCCACAATGTCGATTCCAAGACCGGAGAGGGAGAAATCGTGGCAAAGGGGCCCAATGTGATGATGGGTTACTACCGCGATCCGGAAAGGACCAAGGCCGCCTTCACTGAGGACGGATGGTTCAAGACCAACGACCTCGCGACAATGGACGCTGAGGGCAGGTTCTACATCAGGGGACGCCTCAACAATATGATACTCGGAGCCTCGGGCGAGAATATCTACCCGGAGGAAATCGAGCAGGTCATCAACGGGATTGACGAAGTGAACGAGTCCATCATAGTCTCCCGCGGCGGCAAGCTCGTGGCTCTGGTGAATTTCAACGAGGATGCAATAGACTGGAATCACGAAGGAGAAGAGGCCTTTCTGCGCAAGCTGGATAGCATCAAGGAGAAAGTTCTTTCCTTCGTGAACAAGAATGTGAACCGCAGTTCAAGGGTGAGCAGCATACAGGTTTTCAAGGACCCGTTCGAGAAGACCGCGACCCGCAAGATACGCCGCTTCAAATATACCGAGGCACAGGGACTTTAGTCCAGCTCCGCCCGCAATGGCTCTGGCAGGACGGGCATGGCGCCTACCTGGGTGCAGACGTATGCCGACACGTCCACGGCAAGACGATGGGCTGTACGCACATCCTTGCCAGACAATATTGCCGCAATGAAGGCTCCTGTGAAAGAATCGCCTGCGCCTACGGTACTTGCCACCTGCACCTTGGGCGTATCGAGCCAGGAGGTCAAGTCAGGAGTGAATACATAACTGCCCACGGCGCCCATAGTGAGAATGAGCATCTTGAGGTTGAACCTGTCCATGAGCTGGCGGGCTCTTCCTTCCATATCACCCGCATCCAGGCCGAGCATTTCCGCCACAATTACTATCTCCTCGTCGTTGATTTTCAATATGTCAGAACGCTTCATCGAGGCACAGAGAATATCCTCATTATAATAGTGCTGACGGAGGTTTATGTCAAAAACCTTCAATGAACCCTCCGGCATTGCGTCCAGGAAGGCATTTATGGTGGCTCTGGAAATTGGCGAACGCTGGGCAAGCGAGCCGAAGCACACCGCATCGCACTCCCCTGCAAGCTTTCTGAGCGCATCGCTGAAAGGGATATTGTCCCAAGCGGCTCCTTCCTTGATGTTGTACGAAGGCACACCGGCCTGGTCCAACTCGACGAGCACGGTACCCGTAGGATAGGCCACCTTTTCAAGTATATATCTCAAGCCTGCGGCATCGAACTCTGACATCAATTCCTCGCCGAGAGCATCCTCTCCTATGGCGCTGACCGCATAGCCTTCAATGCCGAACTGCGATGCGTGATATGCGAAATTTGCGGGTGCACCGCCCATTTTCTTACCCTCGGGAAACACATCCCATAGGGCTTCTCCCAAACCTGCTACCTTCATCTTTTACTGATTTTGAATGTATAGAACATAAAATAAACTACACATTTTATAAGATCCGAACCTATCGGACAAATATAAAAATAATCGGTAAAAACGTGATGTTTAAAAAAAGAAAATTTTCGGGGAATTGGAGCGGTAAGCGGGGTTCGAACCCGTGACCTTCGGCTTGGGAAGCCGACGCTCTACCAACTGAGCTACTACCGCATTGTTTTCGCAAATTTACAAAATAAACTTGAAGAGCATCAAATTTTTTTCTCAAAAAAGGAGAAATGCACGTTTCCGTACCTTTTTTCCTTGACGAAGGAAGGATGGTTCGAGAAATCGTATTCCTGAGGATGTTCCAAAATAAAATAGCAGCCGGGGAAGAGAATATCTCTGGAAAGAACCTTGTCAGGCAGGGTGGCGAGATCCTCGAGAGCATAGGGAGGGTCAGCAAAAATGATATCGTATCTGCGGGTGCAAAGGTTCAGGAAGTCGAAGACATTGCAATGAATCACATTCACTATGGAGGCTATGCCGAGGGATGCCGCGCTGCGGCTGATGAAGGATGAATTCGCGCTGTTCATTTCGACCGTATCCACAAGGGCGGCTCCCCGGGAAGCGAACTCAAAGCCTATGCTACCGGTGCCTCCGAATAGGTCCAGCACCTTGAGGTCCGCAAACTCATATTCATTGCCGAGCACATTGAAAAGCCCCTCCTTCGCAAAATCCGTGGTAGGGCGGGCCTTGTATCCTTTGGGAGGGTTTACTCCCATACCTTTGAGACGTCCTCCTATTATTCTCATCTGACCGTAATCCTGATGTTTTCCTGCGACGGAAAGCCTCCTTCCGAGAACTTCCGCCAATCAGCGCAGCACCTCCACTCCCTTGAAATAATTGTATAACAGCCGGAGATTCTCCGAATCCGGCGCTGTCATAAAATAAACCGTGCTCTGCTGGGGATTAATCTGCAGGCGGCTGACAGCGAGGGCCAGATAGTACAAGGCCGTCGTAAAGTCCGGGGCATCATACTGGTTGCACAGTTGGAGCTGCTCGCCCTGCGAGAGCACAAGCGACAGGCAACCATCGCGGTAGTCTGCGGCTATCTTATTGTACTCCCTTATCTTCCACAGCGACAAAAGCATATCATAAACCGCCGGACGTTCGTCCCCGGCATATACAAGCACCGCCGACTGCGGAGGCACCTCCAGAAATGAAAGCGGTTCCTCCCTGTCAAGAAGAACCACTTCACTCAGTATTTCACGCGCTTTATCCTCTGAAAAAATGGAGGAAGGCACCAAAGTAAACTTGGAAGCCATTACTCCCAGTTGCCGGCATTGTTGTTGGGGGCGGCCACACCACCGACCATAAGACCGGGATAACGGCCGGTATCCTCACGGTCAGCTTTCAAATTGACGATGAGCTGACGGTCCATGCCTGAAAGGAGGATATCGTAGGGCATCCTGGCCTCGAACAAGGGAACGGGCACGCCGGAGACTTGTTTTACGACCGTTTCCATCTGCACCCTCTGGTTGGAGAAGGGAATCATAATTATGGAGTCGATGCAGAAACCCGGACGATTCTTGAAGAGGGTATCCTTCACGTTCATCTCGTTCTTGATGGTGAACACCAGTCTCTGACCCTGCTTTGTAAGCTCGTACATCTGTTCAGGGGTGATTTTGGGCCTCCTCTTCTTGAGAGCCTTGGTATTGGCCACAGCAACGGAGTCATCCTGGGAACCAATCATCATATCCAGTTTTATCTTACCCTCGTTGTAGAACAGCACGATGGAATCCAGAGTGCTTGCATAATGGCCGTTGGCTTCCTTGAAGGCGGTCTGAATAGTACGGATGTCTTTCAGACGCTCGATTCCGACCTTCTCGCGGGCAGCCCTCTGCTCCTCGAACTTAATGGGCTTCATCACACCGTAAACTATGCCCCAGCACATACAAACGATAACGGCAGGCAAAACCAGCCAAGTAAGGATTTTGTTCAAAACAGGTTTCATACTATCAAGAATTTTCGCTCAAAAAATTTCGTACACGACTAATATCAGGCAAATATAGAAATTTACTAACTCAAATGCAATTTAATTTGTAAATTTGCGTCCAATCTGCTTGGAACAATGACATACGAAGACATTCAACACAGCACACGCATTGCCCTGTTCACACACATCAACCCGGACGGGGACGCCCTCGGCAGCACTCTCGCCCTGATGGCCTGGCTGGATAGTCTGGGCAAGGATGTACGGCTGTTTATCCCCAGCATTTACGCGGAGTCCCTCGCCTTTATGGTAGAAAGCAAATATCAGGAAAAGATTACGGTGTGGGACAAGGAAAACGAAGAGACAATAGGGGCTGACATACAAAGTCGCGACCTGCTTATAGGACTGGATTTCAATACCTTGGACAGGATAGGGGCATTCCGGGAGCACTTCTGCGCAAGCCGCGCCCGCAAACTTCTCATAGACCACCACGTCGCCCCCCAAGCCGATGCCTTCGACAGCGTATCGTCCTGCACTGAGGTATCCTCCACCTGCGAACTGCTGTACAAAATACTGATGAAGATGCCCGGAATAGACGGCAACGCCTCCGCTCTCCCGGCATTCAGCGCAAAATCCATACTCACCGGCATCACCACCGACACCAATAACTTCGCAAACTCCGTTTTCCCGGACACTCTGCGCATCACGTCCGAGCTGCTTGCCGCAGGAGTGGACCGCGACGCCATCATACAGAGTCTGTTCTTCAATTATCCGGAGCGCAGGATGAGAGCTATGGGCTTCGTACTCTCCAGAAAGATGACCATACTGCCCTGCGGACTGGCATACATCATCCTGAACAAGCACGACCTCGCGCAGTTCAAGCTCAGGGAGGGGGATACGGAAGGTTTCGTGAACCTGCCCCTGTCAATAGACAATGTCAAAATGAGCATATTGCTCAAACAGGAGCAGGGCACGGCAAATGTGCGAGTGTCCATACGCAGTAAGGAGGGTTTTTCGGCCCGGAAGATGGCAATGGAGCACTTCCACGGAGGGGGTCACGAGAAAGCATCAGGAGGGAAACTGGTCATAGGAAAGGACATTTCCCATATGCGCAAGGCGGCATCCTATGTGGAACACGCGGCGAAGGCGCATTTTGCGCAGTACAAAGTAGACAAGCTGTCAGAACAGCAAGTGTAACACAGACAGGCCTTTACTACAATGAATCAGAGCAGAAAAACATACACTGCAGCGGCAGCATTATTGATTTTGATGGCAACGGCACTGATGGCATCGTGCCAAAAAAAGGACGTGGTCAGCCTGTACCAGAAACAAGCCACGAACATAAGCAACTATGTAGCCAAAGTGCTCAAGGACAGCCTCGACTCCTATGCAAGCTACAATGATGGAGTAACCCGAATCACGCTGGAGGAAGGCAGCGGCCCTCTGCTGGCCAAGGGCGACCAGCTCACTTTCAGCTATGCTGCATACACCTTCGGCACAAGCATACAGACGGCCAACCTCTTTGACACCAACGACCCCTGGTGGGCCCAAAAAGAAGGCTGGATAGGAGATGCCGAGTCCCTCGAACCCAGTACCCTGGATTTCACCAAAGACAACTTCCTGCAAGGGTTGCTGCTCGGATTGGAAGGTGTTCAGGCCGGCGAAAGATGCATAGTCCTGTTCACGGGAGAGCACGGCTTCGGGGCTCGTCCGGTCGGAGTTGTGGGCAGTTATTCGGCCCTCGCATACAGAGTCAGGGTGGAAGAAATCAAAAAACGGTAAAATTTTTGTATCTTTGCCCGGTTATGCGGATTTTCAAGAAAATAATATTGTGGACAGCTGTCGCAGCGGCTTTTTCCTGTGCCAAGCTCAATACTGACGAGGGTACCAACGTAGCGGCCAAGAGGGCCTTTGACGCGTGGATGTCGGTCAATCATCCGGATGTGGAAGCCACAGGCGCGGGCATATACATTCTGTCCGACGAAGAGGGTATAGGAGAAGA
>JAEDMF010000065.1 GCA_016303175.1 Bacteroidales bacterium | reverse complement strand
TTTGTTTGGGAGTTGCATTGTAAAGTTTGATTTTCATTGTGCCCATATTGGTTTCCATAACCACTACGGGACCGCTCATCTTATCTTCCATCTTTGTTTCTTTTTGTCTTCCCTTGCAGGCGCCCGCAACAATGAGAGCGGTAAACAGCAAGGCTTTCATTATCGGTTTCATACCTTCAAAATTAAAAAAGGAAAACCCGCGAATTGAGGGTTTTCCCTGTGTGCATTATGCTCAAGTTTTGCAAGTATCCAAGCCGTTGACACTTTAAAAATTGGAGAGGCTTGCAGAACTCAATGTACTGATTGTACTACCGTACCGAATGCTTAGTCGCTGAGGCTGAAGCGTTTGAAAACCACAACCTTGGCCTCGGGGTCCACAGACTTGATATAGTCCTTGACTGAGATTTTCTGGTCTGACATCTGGTACTCCTGCTCCTCAAGGGTGTTCTCCTTGAAGAACTTGGCGACACGACCGTTGGCAATCTGCTCAATCATCTGGGGATTGAGGCTGGCTGCCTTCTTCTCGCTCTCGGTCTTGATAATCTGACGGGCCTGCTCAGCCTGCTCGGGAGTAAGCCAGCCTTTGGCTGTATTGGACTCAATATGAGCCTCGCTGTCCACATGGGCAGGGTTGATGCCTGCTTTCTTGAGGGCAACGTCAACAGCTCTCTGAATCTGCTCCTCCTTTGTCTTCTGGATGGCAACAGTCTTCTCCTGCTCCACAACCTCAGCGGGGCAGTCGGCTGCGCTTACAGATACGGGCTTCATTGAAGCAACCTGCATTGCCACCCCCTTGCCAAGCTCGGCGGGAACTACCTTGTTGAAACCTACGACAGCGGAAAGCTTGCCGTTGATTACGTGGTTGTATGCGTGGAGATACTCGGCGGTTGCTGTCTGGTAGTTCACCAGAGAGTGCTTCTCGCCTGTTTTGCCGGTCTGCTCGGTGATTGCAGCCTCAACGGTCTGGCCTGAGGGAAGTGTGCAAGCAAGCAGAGCTGCTGCATCTGCGGGGAACTCATTCAGGGCAACCTGGGCAATCTGGTCGGCAAGTGCCTGGAAATCAGCATTCTTTGCAACGAAGTCGGTTTCGCAACCGAGAGCCACTACTACGGCTTTCTTGCCTGAAGCATCTACAAGGGCGATGGATTTGCCCTCGCTGGTGGTACGGTCAGCACGTTTCTCTGCAACGAGCTTGCCCTTCTCACGGATGATCTCCTTTGCGCGCTCGAAGTCGCCTTCTGCCTCGATGAGGGCCTTCTTGCAGTCCATCATTCCGGCTGAAGTGAGATCACGGAGTTTCTTTACGTCAATAGCTTTGATTTCCATAATGTTATTCTTCTTTAGCGGGTTCAGCTGCAGGCTCTGCCTGAGCGGTCTCTTCTGCTGCGGGAGCCTCTGCCTCTACGGCTGCAGGGGCCTCCTCTGCTGCGGGAGCAGCCTCTTCCTCAGCTTTGGGAGCGTCCTCTCCGGCCTCTTTTGCCTTGCGGGCGCGGAGTTTACGACCTCCAACCTTGTCGGAAGCATTGTTCTCAGCAGTCTCGGCAGCCTCTTTGTCCTTCTCGAGCTTGCGCTCTTCAAGGCCTTCGTTGATAGCGGCGCAGATGGCATCCATAATGACGGCGATGCTCTTTGTAGCGTCGTCATTTGCAGGAATTACGTAATCAATAGGAGTGGGGTCGCAGCAAGTATCAACCATAGCGATTACGGGGATGCTGAGGCGGTTTGCCTCTTTCACTGCATTGATTTCCTTCTGCACGTCGATAACGAAGATTGCGGTCGGGAGACGGCTCATGTCCTTGATGGAACCGAGGTTCTTCTCAAGCTTAGCCCTCTGACGGGTTACCTGAAGACGCTCACGCTTTGCAAGTGTGTCGAAGGTGCCGTCCTCAATCATCTTGTCGATGGTGTTCATTTTCTTGATGGCCTTGCGTATGGTCTGGAAGTTTGTGAGCATTCCACCGGGCCAGCGCTCAGTCACGAAAGGCATTCCTACGGCTGCTGCCTTCTCGGCAACAACGTCCTTTGCCTGTTTTTTGGTGGCCACAAAGAGAATCTTGCGGCCTGAACGGGCGAGCTGCTTGCATACGGCGGCAGCCTCGTCGATCTTTACTATACTTTTATGCAGGTCAATGATGTGGATTCCGTTTTTCTGGTCGAAAATGTAAGGGGCCATCTTAGGATTCCACTTGCGAGCCATGTGTCCGAAGTGAACACCTGCATCAAGCAATTCTTGGAAATTTGTTCTAGGCATTTCAGTTAATTTTTAACTTGTTAATAATGTCCCTTTCCTGACGTTTGCCTTATTGTCAGGCGGGAAAATTTTCATCTTGACAGGTAACTACCAACGGCCGGTCCTGAAGATTGATGCGTCGCGGGCAATCCGGGGGTAGTTGTCGGTGGTTCGCACCAGCGGAAATCTCCGGGATTTGAACCCGTAACAGCGAAAGTGAAATAAATCAGACTAACGTTTGGAGAACTGGAAGCGACGACGTGCACCGGGCTGACCGGGTTTCTTACGCTCCACCTCTCTGGCATCACGTGTAAGCAAGCCTGCAGCCTTGAGGGCGGGACGGTAAGCGTCTTTGTCCACCTCGCAAAGCGCGCGGGCAATGCCCAGACGCAGCGCCTCAGCCTGACCTTTGATTCCGCCACCGTCGAGGTTGGCCTTCACGTCAAACTGACCTACAGTACCGCTTACTTCGAATGCCTGTGCGGCGATGTACTGGAGGGACTCCTCCTTGAAGTAATCATTGAGGGGACGACCGTTGATTACGATCTCACCTTTACCGGCGGTAATGTAAACACGAGCAACTGCTGATTTACGTCTTCCAAGGGCGTTTGTAATTTTCATGCTCTGCATTTTTACATTTCGTTCAACTTAATTTCTTTAGGGTTCTGAGCCTGGTGGGGATGCTCGGCGCCTGCATAAAGGAACAGGTTGTTGATGAGCTTGTCACCAAGACGGTTCTTAGGAAGCATACCCTTGACTGACATCCTGACGAGTTCGGTAGGTTTCTTGTGCAAAAGTTCCTTGGGTGTCGTGAAACGCTGGCCTCCGGGATAACCGGTGTAGCGGATGTAAACACGGTCGGTCATTTTCTTGCCTGTGAGCCTCACCTTGTCCGCATTGACGATGATGACGTTGTCACCACAGTCAACGTTGGGAGTGAAGCTGGGTTTGTTCTTACCGCGGAGGATAAGGGCAACCCTGCTGGCCAGACGGCCGAGTACCAAGTCAGTTGCATCGATCACATACCACTCTTTCTTCACTTCTGCGGGTTTCACAGAAATTGTTTTGTAGCTAAGTGTGTCCACTGTCTTGAATTTTTGGTTAATACTATATATAATACTGCGTCCCTATTCTACATAGGGGGTGCAAAGGTAGTCATAATTTTTTTATTAACCAAAAGATTTTCAGAAGCGCTCCATGGAACGCCGGAGGTCCTTTTCGCGTATGGAAGCGCGTTTGTCGTAGTCCTTCTTGCCCCTTGCCAGATGTATCTGGAGCTTGGCATAACCGCTCTGGGAGATATAGAGTTTGGAGGCGATGATGGTAAGGCCCTTTTCCTTGACCGCGCGCTGGAGACGGGAGAGTTCCTTGCGGGTAAGGAGCAGTTTGCGGTCGCGGCGAGGGTCGTGCTTGCCCCAGCTGCCCCACCAGTATTCGGCCACGTTCATATTCTTGACATACAGCTCTGCACCGTTGAAATAGCAGAAAGTGTCCACCAGAGAGGCCTTGCCTGCCCTTATGGACTTTATCTCAGTGCCGGTCAGCACTATCCCCGCCTGAAAAGTCTCGAGGAATTCATAGTCGAACGAGGCCCTGCGGTTCTTTATCTGTATGTCACTCTTTTTCTTCATCGCCCTGCAAATTTAACATTATTTGTTCAAATTGCAGCCTTTTTCACTGTACAAGAGTTCACAAGATAGATGATTGACACATAGGGAATTCCGGAGTTGTGGTGCAGGCCGATTTCGCAAGTGCGGGAATTGGAATATCCGACCTCGATATCCTTGACCTGCGCACGCAGCTTACGAAGAGCATATTCATTCAATTCCGGATGGGTCATACCCTTGTCACCGGCAAAACCGCAACATCCTATCCCTTCGGGGACAACGACATTGTCTGCGCAGAGCCCGGCTACCTTCACCATAGTGTCTGCCAGCCCCATAAGACGGGTAGAGCAGGTCACATGCACGGCCACGGTTTTCGGCAATTTTGTAAAATCAAGACGACTGCGCAGGAATGTCCATATAAATTCACAAGGCTCATACAGCTTCAATGCGCTGATATTGGTTTTCATTCGGTGCAAACACGGGCTCTGATCGCAAAGCACAGGATATTCACCGTTGTTTGAGGCCTTGAGCAAGGACTCTTCAAGTTCACGCAGCTTCTTTTCCGCGAGGTCCGGCATACCCTTGCTCTCCCACATCATGCCACAGCAAAGACCGTCCATATCCTGCGGGAAAACAACCTCATAGCCCGCCTTCTCGAGAAGAGATACTGTTTCATCCGTAAGGTTGTTCTTATAAAAGTCGTTCTTTGTCACTCCCATTGTCCTATTCAGGCAACTTGGGGAATATACGACCTTAGGCCTTGAATCCGCGGCTCGGGATGAGGTCGGTGTTGAACGGTCCGGTTCGGGAAGGGACGAGGTCGGTGTTGAACAATCCGGGTCGGGAAGGGACGAGGTCAGTTTTGAATGGTTCGGACCGGGGAAAGATGGAGTCCATAGGGGAATGCCTATACTCTTATGAAGGCCTGAACATACTTTTGCCATGGCCTTGTCTCCAAGAACAGCACGCCCTGCCTGAGCGAGGGACAAAGTGGCCTTAAGCGCTGTCCTCACGCCCGAATAGTGTTCCGCCGCCATGCTCCATACTCCACGGCTGAATGAGCTGATATTCAGGCGTCTCAGTTCGTGGGTAAGGTCAGCGACATTGATGCCCATAGGACACGAGGTAGAGCACAGGCCATCTGCAGCACAGGTATCTATGCCGGAATATCTGAACGATTTGACGAGCCTTTCCATACGCTCCGGATCGCTGCCGTCATTACGAAGGCGCGCTATCTCGCGCATAACCGCAATTCTTGTGCGGGATGAAAGAGAAAACCCGCACGAGACACAGTTCACTTCACAAAAACCGCACTCTATGCATTTGTTGATTTTTGCAAATATCTCATCCGTCTGCTTCGGCGCACCCTCTCCGGGTTCAAGGACAGGGAGAGCCTTCAAGTCACGCAGGAAACAGCGAGGATCATCATTGAAAATCACACCAGGGTTTAGAATTCCCTGGGGGTCGAAAATAGCCTTCAGACGTTTCATCACGCCGTATGCCTTATCTCCCCACTCGTATGGAACGAAAGAAGCCATATTCCGTCCCGTACCATGCTCGGCTTTCAACGAACCGTCGTACTTCTCGACTACAAGCGCGGCAGTATCGCGTATCAGGGCCTCATATCGCGCCACCTCGGCATCAGAATCGAAGGCTTGGTTTATGATAAAATGGAAGTTTCCGTCCAAAGCATGCCCGTAAATGCAGGAGTCCTCATAGCCGTGCTTGTCAAGGAGGGCAGAAAGATCCGCAGTAGCCTGAGGGAGACTCTCTATAGGGAAAGCCACATCCTCGATAAGGCAGGTGGTTCCCTGTTTGCGAAGGCCCCCCACCATAGGGAAGATGCCAGAGCGTATAGCCCAATATTTTGCGCAGGTATCCTTGTCTGTCGAAAATTCCACAGCAGTGTCAAAGCTGGACAGAGCCTCCTTGACCGCAGCAATACGCTCTTCCAGTTCTTCCCGGGAGCCGGCTGTCACCTGAGTAAGAACAGCTGTGAGATCGTCCCATTGACATTCGTTCAGTTTGGGGTCATTAACTGCAATGAGTGAGCGTTTGTCCAGGAGCTCCGCAGCATTTATCTGCAATTTGCGCATCCTTACGACGGCGCTGGCGGCCTCGGTAATGCTCCTGAAATATATCAGAGCGCTAGCCTGAAGCGCAGGAATTTCAAGAGTGCGCATTGTCGCCTCAGCAAGGAAAGCCAAAGTGCCTTCCGAACCCACAATGGAGTGCGCTATAATATCAAAAGGATCTTCATACGTTACCAAAGGCAGTATATTCAACCCGGTAACATTCTTGATTGAATATTTGCGACGTATCCGGGCGGTAAGCTCCTCATCTCGCAACACTTCCTCACGCAGATTTAGGATTGCCTTGATAAAATCAGGATGGGATTGTTTGAAAGCCTCTCTGCTTTCATTATTCCCCGTGTCCAGAATGGTACCGTCTGCAAGCACAATGCGGGCAGAAATCAGGGTCTTGTCCGAGTTCGCAATTACTCCGCAACTCATACCTGAGGAATTGTTGCTAATGATTCCTCCCATCATGGCGCTTTCTATAGAAGCAGGGTCCGGACCCAGTTTACGGCCATATCCGGACAATATGGCATTTACCTTTCCGCCGACCAGACCGGGCTGGAGGGAAACTACCTCCGCCTTCTCGTCATGGATTCGCATGCCTTCCCAGTTCTTCCCGGCCACAACCAGCACGGAATCTGTAAGACTCTGGCCTGAAAGAGCTGTTCCTGCCGCTCTGAATGTAAGAGGTATGGATCTCCTTGAGGCCTCCGAAACCACTGCGGAGACATCTGCCTCAGACTTGGTGCGTACAACTATTTTGGGAATCTGCCTGTAAAAACTGGCGTCAGTACCCCAAGCAAAGGTACGGAGTTCATCAGTATAGATACTATCTTTATCCAGCTTGGATTGCAATCCCTGCAGGAAGAGCTGATAATTCTTTGGTAACTTGAGCGGCATCAGAGTTATAATTAAAATTCACCGGCATAGACCCATGCCGGTCGCAAATTTATTAAAAAACTCTGGACTCTATGACGCTATTTGCTTATTTTTGTAACATAAACAGCCCGACCTGCCCATTCCCCTGAAATGTCAGCTAAATCTTTCATACCAATACCGCCACCCGCGCCCATTCCTGAAGCCGGAAGGGTGTCTGCCGCCGAGTTGCTGGAGAAGTACCTCGAGGGCAGCATAGATTTGATATGCGTGATGGGGCCCACAGCCAGCGGAAAGACCAGGTACGCCGTCAATCTGGCACGCGAAATCAACCGTCTGCTGAAGTCCGGGAAGGATGCGGCCGGGGCGGAGATAATAAGTGCGGACAGCCGGCAGATATATATGGGTATGGATATAGGCACGGGCAAGGACCTCTGCGAATACGGGGAAATTCCCGTACATCTGGTGGACATAGTTCCGGCCGGCGAACGCTACAACATCTGCCGGTATCAACGGGATTTTTCAAGGGTTTACAAGGACTGCAGGGAGCGAGGCGCCATTCCCATTCTGTGCGGGGGCAGCGGTTTGTACATAGAGGCTGTCACCAAGCCGGAATACAAGTTGGACGACAACAACGCAGTAGAGCTGGTCTTTCCGCGAAAGACCTTCTATTTGGCAACTACGGTGGATCGCGAAACACGCAGGGCAAGGATAGACAAAAGGCTGGACGAGCGTTTCGCCGAAGGAATGGTGGAGGAAGTGCGGGGACTCATAAATCGAGGCGTGGATCCGGAGGTCCTGATACGCTACGGCCTTGAATACAAGTTCATCACCCTGCACGTGCTGGGGCAGCTGGACTTCCCGACGATGCACAGGCTGCTTCAAACGGCCATACACCAGTTTGCCAAACGCCAGATGACCTGGCTGCGCGGAATGGAAAAGGACGGGGTGGAGATACATTGGGTCAAACCCTGATGCGCGCAGATGCAGAATTTTCTTACCTTTGCATCCAAATTTGCAAAACTTATGTCACAAGGAAGAGAAAACGAGGGGCTGCAGAGTCTCGGCTCCAAAACGAAATATCCCGACAGTTACTGTCCGGAAGTGCTTGAAGCCTTCAACAATCGTCACCCCGACAATGATTACTGGGTAAGGTTCAACTGTCCGGAGTTCACCTCTCTCTGCCCCATTACCGGCCAGCCTGACTTCGCCGAAATACGGATAAGCTACATTCCTGACGTGAAGATGGTGGAAAGCAAGAGCCTCAAACTTTACCTCTTCGGCTTCCGCAACAGAGGCGACTTCCACGAGGACTGCGTCAATATCATAATGAAAGACCTCATTAGGCTGATGGATCCCAAATACATAGAAGTAACCGGACTATTCACTCCCAGGGGAGGCATATCCATCTATCCCTATGCGAATTACGGCCGTCCGGGCACCAAGTACGAAGACCTTGCCCGGCAGCGTTTCGCCACCCACGAGTGAAACCTATACTATTTTCCGTGCAACTCTCCGGCGCGCTGCAAGAAAACATGTATGATGGAAAAACCGTCCTTCGCTTATGATGCCAAGGACGGTTTTTCCGTGTGCTCAAGGCCCGCATGGGTACGAAACACATAATTTTGAAATCTGCGGTCCATAAGGATGCGATGACAACGGAGTTCCTCAGGCGGGAATTCGAGCTCGGCATCACTCTGTCCCATTCATGTGTCGTGACAACTCTCGGCTGACCTCGGCTGACTTCTCGCAGTTCGTTTTAGTCGACCTCTTACCCTTTTTAGAGAACAATGTACTTAGGAATGACATAGATTTCGCTTAATTCCTAAAAATGTTGAAAGCAGGATAATTGACAACAACTTGTGTTATAGACATTTATATTGTTGAAATCTTTTTAACAAATTTTGGCATTATTTGAATTATTTGTATATTTGTCAGGCCAAATGTCGACCATACTCAAAGAACAAGATACACGAAACACACTCAAACACAGAATTATGGGAACAATTCAAAACAACATCA
>JAEDMF010000064.1 GCA_016303175.1 Bacteroidales bacterium | reverse complement strand
CCGCAACGCCTTCAAGGAAGCTTTCCGTAATGCAGGACCGAAGATTATGGAACCCATTTACAATGTAGAAGTTATGACCCCTTCTGAGTATATGGGCGCTTGTATGAGTGACCTCCAGAATCGCCGTGCCCTTATCGAGGGTATGGGCAGCGAGAAGGGCTTCGAGGTAATCAAGGCTACGGTGCCTCTCGCCGAGATGTACAAATATTCTACTACACTGAGTTCATTGTCATCCGGCTCCGCTACGTTCACAATGGAGTTCAAGCAGTACCAGCCTGTTCCCGCAGATGTTCAGGAGAAACTGCTCAAGGCTTATGTAGAATCGGAGGCTGAAGAATAAACTCCGCCGCAGGTCCGGCAATCAAGGTTGCTGCAAGACCGCGAAATCAGGTCCGGCAATCAGGTCCGGACAACAAGCAAGCGGGCGGCCACACAGGCCGCCCGCTTGTTGCGTTTTGTATGTAAAGACTATCTCTGGCCGAGCTTTGAGTCCAGATAGAACAGACCCTGATCGCCGGCTTTCTTGATTTTCTCCACGATATCCGAAGCCGTAGCCTCTTCCTCTACCTGCTCGCGGACAAAACCCCACAGGAAATCCTGGGTTGCCTTGTCTTTCTCTGCGGCAGCCACGTCCACAAGCTTGTCTATCAGCTCTGAAACATGGCACTCGTGTGCATACACGTGCTCGAAAACCTCGAGAACGCTGCCCCATTTCCCGGGAACGACGTCAATCATATCGACTGTGGCGTGTCCGCCCCTTTTGATGAGGTAGTCAGCCATAGTAGTTGCATGCTCCCTCTCTTCGAGAGCCTGCTTTTCCATCCAATGTGCAAAACCATCCCAACCTTCTGCTTTGAGAGCAAATGCCATTGAGAGATAAAGATTTGAAGACCAAAGCTCAGCGGTAATCTGATCGTTGATAGCTTTCTGTAAAGTAGTAGAAATCATAATTTTATAGTTTTAGTTTGTATTTCTGATACACGCGCTTGCTCCCGCAATATTTGTGCCGTGATAATGTGCCGCGCCATTGTGTCGTGACAATATGGCAGGAAGAATGACTCTCCGGGAACCTCGGACAGTTTTTGTGGCCATAGTTCAGCAATTATTGTCAAGACCGAGTTGCTCCTTGAGGCTGCGGAGCAGGTCAAAGGCCTGCAGAGGGCTCATCGCGTTGATGTCCGCTGCCTTGAGAGCATCCCGTATGGCTTCCAGAGTCGGGTCGTCCAATTGGAACAGTGACAGCTGCATACCGCTGTCCGGCGGCATTCCGGCCTCGAGGGCGCTCAATGTACGGCGCGCGCTTTCCACAACCTTTGCCGGCATACCTGCCATACGGGCTACATGGATACCGAAACTGTGGGCCACGCCACCCCTGGCCAACTTCCGCAGGAATACCACGTCCTTGCCAACTTCCTTGACTGCGATATGCCAATTGTGCACGCGGCTGTAATTGTTTTCCATATCGTTCAATTCGTGGTAGTGGGTCGCAAAAAGGGTTTTGGCTCCCTTGCCGTCATTGTGGATGAACTCCACGATGGCCCGGGCAATGCTCATACCGTCGTAGGTGGAGGTGCCGCGTCCGATTTCGTCCAGCAGCACCAGACTGCGGGGCGACAGATTGTGCAGAATCATAGCCGTCTCAAGCATCTCCACCATAAAGGTCGATTCGCCTCTTGAGATGTTGTCTGATGCGCCGACCCTCGTAAAAATCTTGTCGCAGATGCCTATTCGGGCTTCGTCTGCGCTGACATAGCAGCCTATCTGGGCCATAAGCACAATGAGGGCTGTCTGCCGGAGCAGAGCGGATTTACCCGCCATATTCGGTCCTGTGAGGATGATAATTTGGTCCTCGTCCGAACTCAAGTCCAGATCGTTGGGGACATATTCCTCACCGGGAGCCATCATCAGTTCTATTACCGGGTGGCGACCCTGCTTTATGTGAATCTCCCGGCTGTCATCCACCGAAGGCCTGCAATACCCGCGCTCTGCGCTCAACTGGGCAAAGTTGCTCAAAACATCCAGTTGGGCAATAACCCGGCAATTGGCCTGAATAGCAGTGATGCCGGCCTTGATGCGGGCGACGACCTCCGCATAGATTGCCGCCTCGATGCGGTAAATCTCATCTTCCGCTCCGAGTATTTTGTTTTCGTATTCCTTGAGTTCTTCGGTAATGTATCTCTCTGCTCCCACCAGCGTCTGGCGGCGTATCCACTCGGGGGGCACCTTGTCGCGGAAGGTGTTGCGCACCTCAAGGAAGTAGCCGAAATTATTGTTGAAGCCGACCTTCAGAGAGGTGATGCCGGTGCGTTCTATTTCTCTCTCCTGCAGGTCGATGAGATACTGCTTCCCTCCTCTGGAAATGGCCCTGAGTTCGTCCAGTTCGGCGCTTACCCCATTGGCAATGATGTCTCCCTTGCCCAGGAGAGCGGCAGCTTCGGGATGCATGGTCTGGGAGATGTATTGCTGTAGAGGGGCGGTGTCCTGCATAGCTTCGGCCAAGTCTGTCAGGGGAGTGCAGCCGGAAGAAGCGCAAAGGGAGCGTATCGGCTCGAAGAGGGACATGCTGCGTGCAAGACCCAGCACTTCACGGGGCAGCACTTTTCCGGCGGCGGCACGCGAGATGATGCGTTCAAGGTCGCCTATGTTGCCGAGATTGGAGCGCAGGAGTTCAGCCTTGTCGGGATGTTCGAGCATCCACTGGATACTGTCGTAGCGTCTGTTCAACGCATTTATGTCCATTATGGGCATTGCAATCCATTGTCTCAGCAAACGGGCGCCCATAGGGCAGTTGGTGTGGTCCAGACAACTGAGCAGACTTTCGCCTTTGTCGGAGGAGGCCGGCGCGAAAAGCTCCAGATTCCGCATTGTGAATCTGTCCATCCACACGCCTTCGCCATTGTTTATGCGGGAGATTCCGCAGATGTTCTGAAGTCCCTCGTGCCGGGTCTGTTCCAGATATACCAGCAAGGCTCCGGCAGCGCAGGTGCCGAGGGTATCTTTCTCTATTCCGAAGCCCTTCAGGGAGCTTGCCTGGAACTGCTTCTTTAGTTTTTCTATGGCCGTGCTGTGGACAAAGGCCCAATCCGGCAGGGTGCTGATATAGCTGTCCCGGCCGAACATAGTACGTGTGCTGGCTTCCATTGCCTTTTCCACTACAATTTCCTTGACGTCCAGTGAAGAGCAGAGAGTCTTCACATACTCCTCGGAACCCTGGCCACATTTGAACTCGCCTGTGCTTATATCAAGGAAGGCTATGCCCAGTTCGTTTTTGCCGAAGGCTATGCCGGCTATGAAATTGTTCTCCTTCTGGCTCAATATGCTCTCGCTCAGCACCATACCGGGAGTGACGAGCTCGGTGATGCCCCTTTTGACTATCTTGCGAGCAAGTTTCGGGTCCTCCAGTTGGTCGCAGATGGCCACTTTGAAACCGGCTCGGATAAGTTTGGGAAGGAAGTTTTCCAGGGCGTGATAAGGGAAGCCCGCCATCGGAACCTGTTCCTTCATTACGCTGCTGCGTTTGGTCAGGGCAATGCCCAGTACGCGGCTGGTAGTTTCGGCGTCATCGCCGTATGTTTCATAGAAGTCTCCGCAGCGGAACAGCAGCAGGGCTTCAGGATGGACAGCCTTCATTGCGAAGTACTGTTTCATCATCGGTGTCATTGAGGATTCTTGAGCCATAACTCCGCAAAGATACAGAAAAATTGTCGTATATTTGTCTCCAACGCGCAGGCTTGAGGCTTGTTCTGTGGAGTCGTTTGCGGCGCTGCGGATATAAGCCTGGTTAAGGCTCAAAGAAATTTGTTTATGGCAGGAAAAACTCCGGAATATATCACTTTGATGTCCCAGAGGATTCATCGTATCCTCTTGATTTGCAACAGTTACGACAGTTATGCCTTGGAAGAGGACGGGCATATCGAGGCCCAGCTCACGAGCGAGTATGCTGCCCTGAATCTTAGCAACCCTCCTTCTATAGACAGAGTCGAATCCACGGCGCAGGCTATGGAGCTTATGGAGAATGGGGCCCGTTTTGACCTCATAATCACTATGTACAACGTAGGAGCAATGGATGTGTTCACCTTCTCTGCCAAGGCAAAGAGTCTCTGTCCAGACACTCCCGTGGTGCTCCTTACTTCCTATTCAAAGGGGGTTTATCAGCAGATAAAGGAGAAGGATCATTCCTGTATTGACTATGTATTTTGCTGGAACAATGCCACGGATCTTATAATTGCCATCATCAAGCTCTTCGAGGACAGCCTCAATGCGGACCACGACATATCGATGGGAGTGCAGGCCATACTGCTTGTGGAGGATTCCATACGCTATTATTCCACCTACCTTCCCATGCTCTACCGTATAGTGCTGGAACAGAACAATGACTCCATACGCGAGGCCTTGAACGAGCATCAGCAGACTATGCGAAAGAGGGCCAGGCCCAAAATCCTCATGGCTACGAACTATGATGATGCCGTGGCGATGTATGACAAGTATAAGAACAACCTGCTCGGCGTGATTTCCGACGTGGGTTTTGTGATGCACAGGGGAGAGAATTCGTCGCAGGAGAAATTGGACGCAGGCATCAGGCTGGTACGCCACATCAGGAGCCTGACTCCTAAGATGCCCATACTTATGCAGTCATCTCAGGAGAGTATGAGGGAGCAGGCGGAGGCTCTGAATGTCGGCTTTGTCAAGAAGAACTCTCCCACGCTCACTCAGGAGATAGCGGACTATATGGGACACGAGTTCGGTTTCGGAGATTTTGTGCTCAAGAATCCCGAGACGGGAGTAGAGGCTTACAGGGTGCACAACCTGGCCGAGCTGGAGCAGATGATCAAAGTGATGCCCGACGAGTACGTGGTGCGTCTCGCAGCTACAAACCTGATGTCCAAGTGGCTTAAAGCCAGGGGTTTGTTTACTTTGAGCGACACATTCTTCGATATGAGTCTGGAGAAGGACGGGACCGTGGAGGCCCATCGCAAGGCCCTGATTCTGGCAGTGCGGGACTACCGCATCAATCAGGCTCTCGGCGTGCTGGCCCAGTACGACAAGGATAGTTACAATGATGCGATATGGTTCGCGAAGGCGGGTCGCGGCTCGCTCGGAGGCAAGGCAAGAGGTCTGGCATTTATGAACCATATGCTCCAGAAGTACAAAATGTACGACAAGTGGGAAGGAGTGAGGGTGTTGGTGCCCCGCACACTTGTGGTGACGACGGAATACTTCGATCGCTTCATCAGAGAAAACGGTCTGTCCTTTGTGATTAATTCCTCATTGACCGACGAAGAAATATTGTCTGAGTTTGTTTCCGCCACTCTGCCTTCCGAATTGCTCGACACTTTGAGGGTCTTTATCAGATGTGCCCCGAAACCCCTTGCAATCCGCTCTTCCTCCATTTTGGAAGACTCTTATTATCAACCCTTTGCCGGGGTGTACTCCACCTATATGATTCCCCGCACCGACAATGAGGACCAGCAGTTGCGCCTGCTTGCAAAGGCCATCAAGAGCGTTTATGCTTCGGTGTACTTCGCCTCTTCCCGTGCCTACATTACGGCTACGGGCAATGTGCTTTCCGAGGAGAAGATGGCCGTCATAGTGCAGGAAATCTGCGGAAGCGAGGACAGGGGATATTTCTTCCCCACTTTCTCCGGAGTGGCGAGGTCCTTGAATTTTTATCCCATAGGTCACGAACAGCCGCAGGAAGGCATAGCCAAATTGGCATTCGGTCTGGGCAAGGCGGTAGTTGACGGGGACCAAGTGCTGCGTTTCTCCCCGAAATACCCCCGCAATGTATTGCAGACCTCCACTATGGAACTCACGCTCACGGATACTCAGAAGACGATGTACGCCCTCGACCTCCAGCCCGACCGCTTCAAGACGAGCGTGGATGACGCCGTGAACCTAGCTTTGCTGCCTATTGAACAGTGCACATCCTTCCGCAATCTCAAGTACGTGGCTTCCACCCTCGACAGGGAGAACCTCCGCATAGTGGATTCCACCTACCCCAAAGGTCCCAAGTTCATAACCTTTGCCCAGATACTTAAGTACAACACCTTGCCGGCCGCTTCCATAATTGCCGACCTGCTCGAACTGTCCAAAAAAGAGATTAAATGCGATCTTGAAATCGAGTTTGCCTGCAATATGGACGTGGAAGACGGACGGGACGCCATATTCAATGTGTTGCAGATACGTCCTATCTCTGTTGACAATCGCAACAGCATTGTGGACTGGAAGAAGGTGGATTGCAGCAATCCCCTCATATTGTCTTCCTGCGCTCTTGGAACAGGGTGGATACAGGATGTAAAGGATGTAATATATGTGAAACCCGAGGCGTGGGATGTGATGAACACAGTTGCAATGGCCAGGGAAATCACCCGCATCAATGAAGAAATGCTTGCGCAGTCGCGCCAGTACGTGCTTGTGGGTTACGGCCGATGGGGGTCCAGCATTCCCTCCCTCGGCATACCTGTGAAATGGAGTGACATTTCTGCGGCAAAAGTGCTCGTGGAGGCTGCTCTCGAGAATTTCAGGGTGGATCCCAGCCAGGGAACCCATTTTTTCCAGAATCTCACAGCCTTCAACGCCGGCTATATCAATGTGGACAGCTTTGCCGGCAATGGCGACGTCCTCGATATTGCGGCCCTGGATGCCCTGGATGCCGAGCAGGAAACGGTTTATTTCCGTCACGTGCACTTCGAAAAGGCTCTTTCCATCTGTATAGACGGCCGCAGCAACAGGGCTTTGATAAAGATTGAGGAATAAAGGCCTTGCAGTCTGGAATGAAAAGAGTGCTTGTCATATCGTATTATTGGCCTCCGAGCGGGGGCAGTGGAGTGCAACGTTGGGTGAAAATGTGCAAATACCTGCCCAAGTATGGCTGGACTCCCGTTGTATATACGCCTGAAAATCCCGCTCTGACCGCGACCGATTCCACCCTCTCGAATGATGTCTCTCCAGAATTGGAAGTATTGCGCCATCCCATATTGGAACCTGGCCGTTTGGCTTCCGGGACAACTGCAGCCCAGGTGACCCCCATAAATGGCCAAAAGAAAAACTTGAAGCAGCGCCTGATGATGTGGGTGCGGGGAAATCTGTTCATACCTGACCCCAGAGTGACCTGGGTGGGCCCTTCGCTGCGCTATCTCGAGCGTTATCTCAAGGACCATCCTGTGGATGCCGTCGTCAGCACAGGCCCGCCCCACAGTATGCATTTGATTGCACGCCGGCTGTCCAGGAAATACTCCCTTCCCTGGATTGCCGATTTCCGGGACCCTTGGACCAAGATGTTCTATTTTAAGCACTTGAGGCTTTCCGCTTTGGCCCGCAAATGGCATGAAGCTTTGGAGCAGGCTGTTTTGGACGACGCGTCGGCGGTAGTTGCCGTATCTCCTCTCGTGCAGAGAGATTTCCGGGCAATGACGCGCACCAGGGTGGAACTTATCACCAATGGTTTTGACAGAAGTGACTTCGAAGGCCGGGTAGAGCCATTTCGCAACTTTACCATAGTCCACGCCGGACTTTTTGCTGCCGACGGCAATCCTGTCGAGTTTTGGACGGCCTTGGGCGCCTTGTGCAAAATGCTGCCAGCATTGGACAAGGATTTGGAAATAGTCTTGTGTGGAAAGACCGATGCGGCTGTGCTCCAGGCCATTGAAGCGGCCGGTCTTGCTTCGAAGTTGAAGAATCTCGGCTATGTGGATCATCCTGCGGCTGTGGAACTTATGAGAAAGGCGTCAATGCTGCTTCTGCCCTTGCGCCGGGAGCCGGAGTACAAGGCCACCCTGCCTGGCAAGCTGTTTGAATACCTTGCCTCAGGGAGACCAATCCTCGGCATAGGCCAGAAGGATGGGGCAATGGCGTCCATCCTTTCTTCCACACGCTCCGGAGTATGTTTCGACTGGGATGAGGGGCAAGCAATGGCTGAATATGTCGAAACGTCCTACAGGGCATTCTGCAAGGGCGAGTTGCTTGCCAATGATGCAAAGCTCGAGGCTTATACCCGGGAGGGACTTGCCCGCAGTTATGCCGCTCTGCTGGATGAGTTGTGCTGAAGCAAGTAAATTGCTATATTTGCAGGATGTACTTTCGCTATAAAAAGGGGAATGTGCTGTGGAAAGAAGTTTCGCAAGCGGCACAACCCTCAGGACATAAATAAGTTATAACTTGCGAAACTTGAGTAGAATGATTATGGAAATTGAAATTACTGATCAGAATTACGCGGAGGTCATCAAGTCTGCTCCCGTAGTGCTTATAGATTTTTGGGCCCCTTGGTGTGGTCCCTGCCGCAGCCTTGCGCCTACAGTTGCAGAAATAGCCATCCAGTATGAGGGCAGGGTTGTCGTTGCCAAGTGCAATGTTGACGAGTGTGACGATGTTCCTGCCGAGTGCGGCATCCGCAGCATTCCTACCCTTATTTATTACAAGGACGGACAGGTGGCGGACCGCAGTGTGGGTGCCGTGCCCAAATCCGACATTGAGGGCAGGCTCAACGCTCTGCTTTAGGGGGAAACAATCGCGCCGACGCATCTTATGAAAAGATTTTTTGCCGTTGCGCTACTTGCGCTGTGTGTGTCGTTGTCGGCTGAGGCTCAGGCGGTTTCCTGCCACTTCGGTGTGGGTGGAGGCGCTGTTATGGACAGCTTCAAGAAATGGAATCCCCAGACAGGGTGGACTGTAGGCCCTGCAATGATGATACGCCTTCCCGTGTATTTTTCTCTCCAGCCTTCCGTGCTTTTCAGTCAGAATTATTCGGAGGTCAGCATGGAGTCCGATATTCCCGGAAATCCTGCTGAAAGCGCAAGGGTGAGGCAGAATAGGCTTACAATACCCATTGCCGTTCAGTGGGGTCCTGATTTGGGCATTATACGTCCCTTCGTCCAGGCCGTCCCCTTCGTGGACGTAAACCTTACCAGCGAATCTGCACTTATTTCCGCAGAGGGTAAGAAACAATGGCAGGACATCAGTGGGGATGTGGCTAAATATCAGTTCGGCGCCGGTCTCGGAGTCGGTC
>JAEDMF010000063.1 GCA_016303175.1 Bacteroidales bacterium | reverse complement strand
CCAGACCTCCAAGGGGGTTTCCACCATAGGCGGCAAAGACATCTGGTTCGACGAGGATATACAGCGTCTCAACGAAGAAGGGCGCGGCGTACACCTGGGGCAATTCGGCACAAACGACAGAGTGCTGGCTATATATAAGGACGGCAGTTATCACACCACAACCACGGACCTGAGCAGCCGTTACCAGGGCGAACTGCTAAAGATAGAAAAACTCGACCGGAATAAGGTATGGAGCGCCCTTTACTGGGACGGGGAAGCCAAAGCCTTCTATATCAAGAGATTCGCCTTCGAAATCTCGGACAGCAGCCCCGTATTTTTCACCGGAGAAGGCAAAGACTCGCGCTTTGTGGACATTACCGACGATAAGCATCCCCAGATGGAACTTGTATTCGGAGGCAAAAACGAAGGGCGCGGCTCGGAAGTGGTGAACGTCGAAGAATTCATATCCCGCAAGGGCATAAGCGCCAAAGGCAAGAAAGTCTCAACCCTGTGCGTCAAGGATGTGAAATTCATCGAAGGTCTGCACTATCCGGAGGATGACATTGAGGAAGATGTAAACAACGCCGAGCCGGAAAGTCCCGCCGCAGAACCAGCAGAGGCCGCAGTTGAAAAGCCCCTGCCCGATATCGCCCCCGCATTGAAAATCAAAGAAGGTGACAATTCCGAAGCAGAAGCTGCAATCGAAGAAAAAGATGAAAGCAGCGAAGACAGGGAATATTTCCCCGGCGACGAACTGACTCTGTTCTGACGGCAGTGTGGCCTATGAAACTACGGCCGTGTGACTTCTAAAGCTCGTAAATGCTGTCCCAGGTAACTCAGGGCAGCATTTTTCTTTGTCTTACCGCCTCAAACAGCAGTATGGCAGCACTGACGCTCACATTCAGAGAATCCAACCTGCCGAGCATGGGGATACGTATATGGGCGGAAGCAGCCTCGCGCCACAGATTGCTCAGACCCGTACTTTCCGTACCCATCACTATCGCCGTAGGCCCCTTCATATCCACGTCGTAATACAATTCGGAGTCCTGCAGCTGGGCGGTCAGAATATTGTAGGAACCCTTGCGGAGCATTGCTATGGCCTCCTCAGAGGTACAAACTGCTACAGGCACAGTAAAGATGGAACCTATGCTGGACCTTATCAGATTGGGGTTGTACAAATCCGTCAGAGGATCGCATACAAGCACGGCATCAGCCCCGGCCGCATCCGCGCTTCGCAACACCGCGCCCAGATTTCCCGGCTTCTCCACCGATTCAAGCACGACCACAAGAGGATTTTCCCCTTTGATTTGCAATTGTTCAAGGGAATGATCCACTGCGCGAAACTCCGCTATGGCTCCCTCCGTCCCTCCCCTGTATGCGACCTTGTCATACAAAGCGCGCGGAATGGATATGCGCGGCTCGAGAGACAGCAGAACCTCATCCCGAAGTATCTCCGGACAGACAAAAAGGGTATGCAGTTCAAGGCCGCAATCAATGCAATGCCTGATTTCGCGGACCCCCTCGACAACAAAGAGACCGCTCTCCCTGCGGACCTTGCTTTTGGCCTGCAAAGAGAGCAGCATCCTTATTTTCGGATTTTGCGCCGAAATGACAGTTTCCATCCTGAAAGACTAATTGCCTGCCTTGGGCCTCATCTGGGGGAAGAACAGCACATCCTGGATGGTGGTCTGACCCGTCATAAACATAGTCAGACGGTCAATTCCCATTCCAAGGCCTGAAGTGGGAGGCATACCGTATTCAAGAGCCCTTACAAAATCGTAATCGATGAACATAGCCTCGTCGTCGCCCTTGGACTTGAGAGCTGCCTGCTCCTCGAAGCGCTCCAGCTGGTCAATCGGGTCGTTAAGCTCCGAGTAGGCGTTGGCCAGTTCCTTGCCGCATACAAACAGCTCGAACCTTTCGGTAAGGGTGGGGTCCTCGCGGTGACGCTTTGTCAAAGGCGACATCTCCACAGGATAATCCGTGATGAAGGTAGGCTGAATAAGCTTGTCCTCGCAATATTCGCCGAATATCGCATCGATGAGCTTGCCCTTGCCGTATGACGGATCCGTCTCCACGTGCAGTTCCCTGCACACCTGGCGGAGCTGCTCTTCATCCATACCCTTCACATCCACACCTGCATATTCCTTGATGGCCTCGAGTATGGGCAGACGCCGGTAAGTGCCTCCGAAATCCACCTCATGCTCGCCTATGGTCACCTTTGTCGTGCCGTTCACGCTGAGGGCAATCTTCTGGAGCATCTTCTCCACAAATTCCATCATCCAGATATAATCCTTGTAGGCCACATAAATCTCCATACAGGTAAACTCGGGATTGTGGGTCTTGTCCATACCCTCGTTGCGGAAATCCTTGGCAAACTCATAGACACCGTTGTAGCCTCCCACTATCAACCTCTTGAGGTACAGCTCATTGGCTATACGCATATAAAGGTCGATATCAAGGGCGTTGTGATGTGTAATGAAGGGTCGGGCAGTTGCACCGCCGGGAATGCTCTGAAGTATGGGAGTCTCCACCTCCAGACAGCCTGCCTCATTGAAATACTCCCGCATTGTGGCGATGATGCGGCTACGCTTGATGAAAGTATCCTTAACCGAAGGGTTTACAATTAGGTCCACATACCTCTGGCGGTACTTGAGCTCAGGATCGCTGAAAGCGTCGAAGACCTTACCGTCCGCCTCCTTCACTATGGGCAGCACACGCAAGGACTTGCTGAGCACGGTCAGTTCCTTGGCATGTACGGACAACTGACCCGTCTGGGTGACGAAGGCAAAACCCTTGATTCCCACTATGTCGCCTATGTCCAGCAACTTCTTGAACACTGTGTTGTACATAGTCTTGTCCTCGCCGGGGCAAAGTTCATCCCGGTTGGAGTATATTTGGATACGGCCCTCGGCATCCTGCAGTTCGAAGAAGGAGGCAGCTCCCATAATGCGTCTGGACATTATCCTGCCTGCAATGCATACATCCTGAAGATTGCCTTTTTCTGCGCTGTACTCCTCCCTGATGCTCTTTGAGCTTGCATTTACGGGATACATTGCAGCGGGATAAGGCTCAATCCCCAACTCGCGCAGACGTGCAAGCGATGCCCTGCGGCCGAGTTCTTGTTCGTTCAAATCCTGTGTCATATCTACATTTGCCTATTATTCAAAATCTCTGCAAAAGTACAATTTTATTCGCAATTTTTAAACATTATCTGTATCTTTGCGAGATATGGGCACTGAAAGACAGTGGATATTGAAGGAGGCCGCTGATGGGCAGACAGTGAGTCGGCTAGCCACGGAACTGGGTATAGATCCGGTTCTGGCGGAACTGCTTGTCCAGAGGAACATACGGAGTTTCGAGGAGGCCCGCGCCTTCTTCAGGCCCAAACTTGAAGACCTGCACGACCCCTTCTTGATGAAGGATATGGACAAGGCCGTGGACAGGCTTACCAAGGCCGTGCAGAGCGGCGAGAAAATCCTCATCTATGGTGACTACGACGTGGACGGCACCACGGCTGTAGCCCTGATGTACTCCTTCCTGCTCAACCACACGCGGAACATAGATTACTACATTCCCGACCGCTACAACGAAGGCTACGGCGTATCATTCCGCGGCATAGACTGGGCGGAAAAGAACGGTTTCAGCCTCATCATCACCCTCGACTGCGGCATCAAGGCTTCCGACAAGGTGCTTTACGCCTCATCCAAGGGCATAGATATGATTATCTGCGACCACCATCTTCCCGAAGACGGGCTTCCTCAGGCCACGGCCGTACTGGACCCCAAAAGAGAGGACGACAACTATCCCTTCGACGACCTGAGCGGCTGCGGCGTAGGCTTCAAGCTTGCTCAAGGATATGCCCTTCGCCACGGCATACCCTTCGAGGAACTCGAAAGCCAACTGGACATACTTGCGTTGAGCATAGCGGCAGACCTGGTGAGTGTGGTCGGAGAAAACCGCATTCTGGCCTACTACGGACTGAAAAGACTCAATACGAATCCGAGGGTGGGCCTGACCAGTATGATAAACATTACCAAACTGGACCCCTGCCACATTTCCTTTGACGACATAGTCTTCAAAATAGGGCCGAGGCTGAATGCCGCTGGCAGGATGGAGTCAGGCGAATTGTCAGTGAAACTGCTCATCGCCACCAGCCAGCAGGAGGCCGAAAAGGTTGCCAACGAGATAAACCGCCACAACACCGAGCGCAAGAACATAGACCACGAAATCACGGAGCAGGCCCTGAGCATGGTCCGCGAGGGCAAAGCTTTGAGCAGCAACAATATAACCATAGTGTACAATCCCAACTGGCACAAAGGCGTAGTGGGAATTGTCGCATCCAGACTTGTAGAAACATACTTCAAGCCTGCCATCGTGCTCACGCAGAGCAATGGCCTCATCACAGGCTCTGCCCGCAGCGCAGGAGGTTTCGACCTGTACACTGCAATAGAAAGCTGTTCGGAACTGCTGGAAAACTTCGGAGGTCATCTCTTCGCTGCCGGGCTGACCCTGCGCGAGGAAAAGTTGAAAGACTTCGTAGGCAAGATGGAACAGGCCATAGAGGGCAAATTCCAGATGCAGAGCCTCACCCCCGCCCTGGAGATAGACGCGAAACTGGAATTTGACCAGATAACCCCGAAATTCGTCAGAATACTCAAACAATTCCAGCCCTTCGGCCCAGGCAACAGCGCTCCCGTCTTCGCATCCGAAAACGTGTACGACGACGGAAACTGCCGCAAAGTGGGAGCAGACGGCAGCCACCTGAAACTGGAATTGATGCAGGGACACGTCCGCTTCAGCGCAATAGGCTTCGGACAGAGCGCCCACTTCGACTACATCAAGGAATCCAACCCCATTGACTGCTGTTATTCCATAGTCGAAAACTACTTTAGAGGGATGGCGAACATCCAGTTGAGAATCAAAGACATACACGAAAAGGACGACATTTTTTGACATAAGCGACATTTATCAGACTAATCTTAAAATCCAAATATTATGAGTTTAAACAAAGTAATGCTGATCGGTAACGTTGGACAGAACCCGGATGTACGTTACCTTGACAACCAACAGGCGAAAGTAGCCAGTTTCCGCATGGCTACAACAGAACGTTACACAGACCGCAGCGGCCAGCCCAAGGAGGAGACCGAGTGGCACAATATCGTGGTTTGGCGCCGCAATGCCGACGTCGTTGAAAAATATGTGACCAAAGGCACACAACTCTATGTTGAAGGCCGCCTGCGCACCCGCGAATGGACCGACAATACAGGCAACAAACGCTACACCACTGAGATTGTGGCCGACAACATCCAACTCCTGGGCAAACGCTCCGACAATCCTGCCGGCGCCGGAATGCCGTCTCAAGGTGGATACTCCGCACCCGCCCAGAAGAACTATCAGGCACCCTACCAGCCCGGACAGACTGCAGCGCCCGCGGCACCTGCCCAAGGTCCCTCCGTCATAGGCGGATACCAGGCACCATATCAACCCGGACAGACCGCAGCCACTTCTGCCGGAATGGACAATGCCGATGACGGCTCCGACGACCTCCCCTTCTGAAACAAGCAACCTTATTGATCGACGATGAGCGCCATAACATACAAATTTTTGAATGACAACCCCGTCGCAAGATGGGGTGTACTTATCCTCGTGGCATCGATGATGTTCTTCGCCTACATGTTCGTAGACGTGATGTCACCGCTGATGTCCCTCGTAGAAGGCAAATTAGGTTGGAGCAGCAGCAGTTTCGGCACCTATGCGGCATCCGAATACATACTCAACGTGTGCGGCTTCCTACTCATTGCCGGAATAATACTCGACAAACTGGGCGTGCGCTTCTCCGGCATACTTTCCGCCGGCCTTATGGTATTCGGAGCACTCGTCAAATTCATTGCAGTAAGCGACTGGTTCCAAACCACTGCCCTATGCGCCTGGCTGGACTCCTGGTGGGTTGAACTGCCCGGCAGCGCAAAATTGGCCTCCCTCGGCTTTATGGTCTTCGGCTGCGGCTGCGAAATGGAAGGCACCAACGTCTCTAAAATCCTTGCCAAATGGTTTAAAGGCAAAGAAATGGCCCTTGCAATGGGACTGGAGATGGCCATAGCCCGTCTGGGCGTGTTCGCAGTAATGTGGATAGCGCCCATCATAAGCAACGCCGCGGGCAAATCCATAATGGCCCCTCTGGGTTTCTGCGGAGCGCTGCTCTGCATCGGTCTGCTGAACTTCATCATCTTCGGGGTGATGGACAAAAAATTCGACAAGCAACTCCGCGAAAAAGGTCTCGAAACTGAAGAAGCCAATTCCGACGAGGAATTCCACATCAGCGACCTTGGAGCCATTTTCAAAAGCAGGATGTTCTGGATAGTGGCCCTTTTGTGCGTACTATACTACAGCGCCATCTTTCCCTTCCAGAGGTACGCCACGAATTACCTTGAGTTGACCCTGAACATCAGCGCGGAAGAGGGGGCAAGGCTTTTCAGCTGTTTCCCCATTCTGGCAATGTGCCTGACTCCCTTTTTGGGCATCTTTCTCGACAGGGTCGGCAAAGGCGCTACAATGCTTATGGCAGGATCCATAATAATGATTGTCTGCCATCTGAGTTTCGCCTTCATACTTCCCGTCTTCCCTCACAAATGGTTGGCCTTGCTGCTGATTGTTGTCCTCGGAGTAAGTTTTTCCCTGGTACCTGCGGCGCTCTGGCCATCCGTTCCAAAAATCATAGACGAGAAAATACTCGGCAGCGCCTACTGCCTCATATTCTGGGTGCAGAACATAGGACTGTGCTTCGTTCCCAAGATCATAGGGGCCCTCAAGGAGGCTACTGACGGTTACTTCGTGCCTATGCTGGTTTTCTCTTCTTTCGGAGTCCTCGCCTTCATCTTCACGCTTCTGCTCAAGGTTGAAGACAAGAGGGTCGGATATTCTCTTGAAGAACCCAACATCAAGGCCGAAAAATAACTCAAGTCCCCGCACTTGCACAAACCAAGCGCAGCAATGGCTTTACTACTGCCCACGATAAACTCTCCTGCCGACATCAAAACTATGGATATCGGCCAGCTACGCAAATTGTGCAGCGAAATCCGCAAATATATGGTGGAGTGCTGCTCAACAAACCCCGGTCACCTCGGGAGCAGTCTGGGCGCAGTGGAACTAATTGTGGGGATGCACTATGTCTTCGACACCCCGAAGGACAACATCATCTTCGACGTGTCCCATCAGGCATATGCCCATAAGATACTGACAGGCAGACGGTCCGAATTCCGTATGAACAGGTGCAAGAACGGCATAAGCGGCTTCACCTGCAGAGACGAGAGTCCCTACGATGCCTTCGGAGCCGGTCACGCAAGCACTTCCATATCGGCAGCCTTCGGAATGGCGGAAGCCGCCAGAATCACAGGAAGCGGAGCAAAGACAATAGCTTTCATCGGGGACGGAGCACTTTCCGGAGGTCTGGCCTTTGAAGGCCTGAACAATGCCGGAGGAAGCAATGCGGACCTGCTTGTGATTGTCAACGACAACAACATATCCATAGACAGGAACATCGGCGCAATCCACAAGCATCTGCTCAGGCTCACGACATCGCCCTTCTACAATACTATGAAGAGCAGAGTCTGGAAGTTGCTCGGCGACGGAAAATTCAGAGCCTCCCTCCAGAAACAGGTGATACGGCTGAAAAGCAATCTGGTCCACCACAGCGGAGGAGACCTGTTCGAATTGATGGGCTTCCGTTATTTCGGGCCCATCGACGGCAACGACATAGAGGCTGTTGTACGGACCTTGCAGAGAATAAAAGACCTGGGTGGACCGAGAGTACTGCACGCCATCACCACCAAAGGGAAGGGCTATGCTCCTGCGGAAGAGGATCAGACAACCTGGCATGCCCCGGGGCTTTTCGATCCCCTTACCGGACACAGAATCAAAATTCCGGCACGGGCCGACAGATGGCAGGACGTATTCGGAGAAGTGCTGCTGGAACTGGCCCGCAAGGACGAAAGAATTGTAGGCATCACTCCGGCTATGGCTTCCGGCTGCGGAATGAACATACTCGCGCGGGAGATGCCCGACAGATTCTACGACGTGGGCATAGCCGAGGAACACGCCGTAACCTTCAGCGCCGGACTGGCGGCCGGAGGGCTCAAACCCATCTGCAATATTTACTCCAGCTTTGCGCAGAGGGCATACGATCAGATAATACACGATGTCGCCCTTCAACGCCTGCCGGTAGTGCTCTGCCTTGACAGGGCCGGTCTTGTAGGAGAAGACGGAGCCACACATCAGGGCGTATTCGACCTTGCAGCATACAGAAGCATTCCCAACTGCATCATCGCCGCTCCCCGTACAGAAATCGACCTGAAGAATCTGCTCTACACAGCAAGTCTGCACGATGAGGGCCCTTTTATTATAAGGTACCCGCGCGGGTACGCGGAAGGAGTGCAATGGCGAGATGTTGAATTCACCCGCCTGAGCATAGGCAAGGGAGTACAGCTGAAAGCAGGCGAAAAAGTGGCGATTGTGGCCCTGGGTCAATTTGCCGACAGGGCTATGGAAGCCGTAGAAGGACTGAACGTGACTGTATGGGACGCCCGCTTCCTCAAACCCTTCGACAAGGAAATCCTGGCAGACCTGCGCTCGGGCAAGTACAGCGCCATACTTACCATAGAAGACGGCTGCATCAAAGGAGGACTTTATTCTGAAATATGCGAGAGCCTGTCCCCCGCAGCCTGCGGCATAGCGATTCACCCGATAGGAGTAACAGACGAATTCGTGAAACAGGCCAGCCAATCTGCCCAGAGGGAAGAATACAGCCTGACATTTGAGAAAATTCGCCAAAAAGTTTTGGAGTTATCAAATTAATACCTATCTTTGCAATCCATTTCCAACAGGATGTCTTTGACATACTTTTGCCGATGTAGCTCAGTTGGCCAGAGCACGTGATTTGTAATCTCGGGGTCGGGGGTTCGACTCCCTTCATCGGCTCAAAAAAAAGGGCAAGTACCAGAGTGGCCAAATGGGGCAGACTGTAAATCTGCTGGCGATGCCTTCGGTG
>JAEDMF010000062.1 GCA_016303175.1 Bacteroidales bacterium | reverse complement strand
CCCGATTTCCTGAGCGGCAATGCCGTCATCGACGCCCGTGGCAAGATGGACATCAAACTGAACGTTGATAACAACTCCCCTCTCGATATCGACATCAGCACAAAGCTTACCGCCGAGAGCAGCAATGCAACTTATCCCAGCATCACTCTGGCTTTGGGCGCAGGCAACGGCAAGGAAGCCCTCAAATTTGAGAAAATGAAGTCAACTTCCGTGAATGTCAAGCCTGAACTCACTGATACTGAGGAAGGTGTAAGTCTGTTCTACGCCATTCCTCGCAAGGTGACGCCTCAGGAGTTCAAAGTCACTGTTCCCGACGAATTCGTGGATATTGAGCCGGCGAGGACCTACGGAGTAAGTATGAATTGCGAAATCAATATGCCTCTCTGTTTCGGAGAAAAGCTTAACATTGACTATACCTACGACCTTGCCGATTTAGGTATGGACCTTTCCAGCTTCCCCATTGAGGATGCCACTCTCAAATTCAATGTGGACAATCATTTCCCATTCGCATTGCAGGCGCAGGTTGAAGCCCTTGATGCCAACGGCAATGTCATCCCCGACTTTATACAAAGCGAAGGCATTGATGTCAAGGCTTCTTCCATTTGCCCGGTTCAGCTCAGCGTCAAGGCTACTGACGATACTCCCCTATCCAAGTTCAAGGGACTTCGTCTCATTATGAAGGTCAAGGAAGGAAACGGAGAACAAATCAACAAAAACCAGTATCTCTCAATAAAGAACATCTCTCTCACAACTGAAAGTGGCATAGTCTTCGGCAAAAAATAATTCACAACGTTATGAAAAACTACTCAAAGTATATATTTGCTGCCCTTTGTGCAGCCACTATCAGCACATCAGCTGTCAGCGCGCAGAATACTGCCCTTTCAACTGGTTATTTCAATGACGGTTATGTAGGCAAACATTTCCAGAATCCTGCCTTTACACCCGATAGGGGCTATTTCAGCTTCCCTATCCTGGGCAATGAGGTTATTTCAGTCACCAGCTCGCTCAAGGCCCAGAATCTCTTCTTCCCCACAGATGGAGGTCTTGCCACTTTCCTCAGCCCCAAAGTGTCAGTGGAAACAGCGATGGCCGGGATTGCCAAGGCAAATCCCCTGAATTTCTCTCTTAACCAGAATATCCTATCTTTCGGTTTTTTCAACAAAAAAGGCACGATTTTCACCTCGATAGACCTGGGTGCAAGGGTCAATGCGAATGTTATGCTGCCCTATGACCTTTTTGCCATTGCGAAGGGAGGTGACGCATTCGGCGGAGGCAAGGATTACAGCCTTAAAGGAATGGATGTATCTGCCGCTGCTCGTGCGGAGCTTTCTCTGGGGCAATCCTACGCCATAGGCAAGAAAGTACATTTCGGCTACAGGGCCAAGTTTCTCGTAGGTCTGGCTGATGTAAGCGCACACTTTGACAAGTTTGACGCCACCCTGAACTCATCCCTGTGGAATATTGACGCCAAGGCAAGTCTCAAATACAACGGCCTCGCCTTCGGCACTACAGATGAAGGATATATTGATTTCACCCAGTGGGGCATTTCCCCCGACTTCCTCCCGGATCTGAAGAGAAATCTCGGCTTTGCCTTCGATCTGGGACTCTCCTACGATATATTTTCGTGGCTGCAGCTTTCCGTTTCCGCCCAGGATCTCGGTCTGATATTCTATCATAATTATTGCACAGCAAACAGCGAAGCTACAATGTCCTTAGGTACTGAGGATGGTTCGGAAACCATCAATGAGTTTATGGGCGAATTCACCAAACTGACCCAGTTCAAACCGGGAGCAACCCAGGACGTTTCAAAGATTATGCTGCCCTCCACCGTACGCGCAGGTCTGCAAATACGCATCCCTACCTACGAGAAGGTTTCATTCGGCGCCCTTTATACTCATAAAATCCAGAACATCTACAGCGGCTGGGAAATCAGGGCCTCGTTCAACTACGATATCTGCAGGGCTCTTTCCTTCAGCGCATCGTACGCTTATACTACGCCCATTGTCAATGCCGGATTCCACGAGCACCAGCTCGGCGCCCTGCTAAATCTGCACGCTCCGGGCTTCAATCTTTTCGTCGGCGCCGACAATATCCCCATCTCGTACTCAGTGCAGGGTATTCCTCTTTCCACTGCTTCTACGACGGTCAACTTCGGCATCAACTTCATGGTGGGCAAGTATCACGGCAGATACCCCAAGGCTGAAAAATAAATAAGGCTTCAAGTCCTGCAAAATTTGAGCGATGCCTGAGGATATATTTTCACAGAGCCAGAGCCTGCCTCCCCTCGCCCAGAGGATGAGACCGGAAAGTCTGGAGGAATACGTGGGCCAACAACATCTTGTTGGCCCCGGTTCTGTGTTGAACCGTATGCTCAGCAGCGGCAACCTATCCAGTTTCATTCTATGGGGGCCTCCCGGTGTGGGTAAGACTACCCTCTCCTGCATTGTGGCAAAATCCCTCGGCAGAGAGTTCTTCACACTTTCCGCAGTGTCGTCCGGAGTCAAGGAAGTCCGCGAAATCATAGAAAAAGCCCGGGGCGGAAGATTGTTCAGCGGAGGCAAGTCTCCAGTGTTGTTCATTGACGAAATTCACCGCTTCAGCAAGTCCCAGCAGGACGCCTTGCTTGGAGCCGTGGAAGATGGCACCATTGTTCTCATAGGCGCCACTACGGAGAACCCTTCCTTCGAGGTCATCACTCCCCTGCTGAGCCGATGCCAGGTATTTGTGCTTAAATCTCTGGAAGTCGCTGACCTTCAACTTCTTACGGAGAGAGCTCTACATACGGACAAAGTGCTCTCAAAAATGAACATCAGCCTCGAATCCACCGGGGCCCTGTTTCGTTTCAGCTCCGGAGATGCCCGCAAGTTGTTGGGTATCATAGAAATGGTGGTCGGTTCAGCGCCTGACAGGGAGCACATTGTAATATCCGACGAGACCGTAACAGCCTGCCTCAGTTCTACGCCGGCTTCTTACGATAAGGACGGTGAAATGCATTATGATATAATCTCCGCCTTCATAAAATCTGTGCGCGGGTCTGACCCGAATGCTGCGGTGTATTATATGGCCCGCATGCTCGAAGGGGGCGAAGACCCTCTGTTCATTGCACGGAGAATGTGCATACTAGCCGCGGAGGACATAGGTCTGGCAAATCCCAATGCCCTGCTGCTTGCGAATGCTACCTTCCAGATTTGTCATCAGATAGGTATGCCCGAGGCAAGAATTCCCCTGGCGGAATGTGCTATATATCTGGCAAGTTCTGCAAAGAGCAATTCGGCGTATATGGCTATCAACAAGGCTATGGAACTCGCCTCACGCACACACGCCGAAAAGGTGCCCCTGTACCTGCGCAATGCCCCGACCAAACTTATGGAGGAACTGGGCTATGCAGACGGCTACAAATATGCCCACGATTATCCGGGCCACTTTGCAGATTTGGAGTTTATGCCCGAAGGACTGAAGAACACCGTTATTTACGAGCCGCAGCCCAACAAGTCTGAGGACGCGCTTGCCGCCCGTCTGAGCGCCTTATGGCCCAAATATTACGATAAGTAATCTTCAGAAAAGAAATAAGCCGCTAAGATTTCAAGGTGCGGCTCAAATTGCTGTGAAAGCCTTAGAAAGGAAGGCCGACGCCGAAGTGGAAACAATAATTGTCGTTGCGGAACCATTCGTTCGGGCCTACCCAACGGTCGTTTGCTGCTCTGGCAGGATCACGAAGCCGCAGACCTAAATCCACGCGAAGTACAATGAGACTGAGATCAAGGCGCAGACCGGCACCCCAATCCGCAGCTATGGTGGGCAGGAAAGACTTGGCTGTCAGAGAATAGGCCGGATCAAAGCTTTCCCCGATGTTCCAGATATTTCCCACATCCACAAAAAGAGCGCCTGCTACTTTCCAGAAGAGGCGGAAACGATATTCGACATTGGCTTCGAACTTGAAATTGCCTGTCTGATTAGGGATTACCCATTTTGTCTCCATCGCCTCTGCTCCGGGGCCCAAGGTCCTGGCGTTCCAACCCCTCATGGAGTTTGCGCCTCCGGCATAGAACTGCTGTTCAAAAGGGAGCGCTATGGAGTTTCCGTAAGCATGACCAATGCCCACCATTGCCCTCATCGCAAAGGACTGCCCCATTTTGCGACCCCAGATGAAAGTCTTGCCCAGAGTTAGTTCAGCCCTGACATATTGGGCATAAGGCACTTTGAAAATCAAGCCCTGGCCACTTACGGCGTCGTGACGCATTACGGAGTTGAAAGCCCGCAGAAGGTTGCCTGAGCTGTTGAACTGGAACCTGCCGTACCAATAGCTTGTACTCGGTACAACTTCCGTCGATGAAGAATAGTAAAGCACAGAGTGCAGTCCGGCATCCAGCTGATCTTGGAAGGAGTTTCTCATAAAGGGATTATTGCTCAGCGAATTCTCGAAACTGCTTTCGATTCTGGGCATTCTCACGTATTGTACGCTTATGGGGGTGAGATTATAGGAGAAATGCCTGCGGAGATTACCGCTCCATCCGAAGGAGGCTTTGAATCTGGTTCTGATATATTCGGGCCTTTCCTGGTAGTTGAAGGAGAAGTTGACTTCGGTGTTGGGCATATTGGGACCCTTTATCATCTTGGCCGGGAAGGGCAGGAATTTCGGGAAGAGCAAGCCTGCAGATACGGCGAATTCATTGGAACTGATGTTCGCATTGCCAAATTTTATCTGGTGGTTGCTGTTGAAAGATATGGTCAGTCTCTCTCCTCCCCTGAAGATGTTCTTGTTATAATAGGTAAACTCCGGAGTCACGCCGAAGAGCCCTGAAGAGTTCACCGAGGCCTCAAGTCCGAGTTTGAATCCGTGTATCTTGCTGTTGCGCAAAGAGATATCGCAATCTACCTTATGGGTTTGAGGATCGGGGTTCATCTGTATGTTTACGGAAGTGAACAGACCGACGGCGCTGTATCTCTGGTACAGGGTATTTACGGCAGTTTCGTTGTATGTGGAGCCGGATTCAATGTTGTTGAGTCCGGACAGGAAGCCCTGACGTATCCTGAGTTTTGAGGGATAGGATGCGCTGACCTTGCCAATTTGGTATTTGGAGAAGACGAAAGCCTCCTTTTCCTTTTCGTTGCGGGTGTTGTGCTTTATGAGTATCTTGAGTCTTGCCGAATCGGGATGGGAGACAGTATCAGCCTCGAAATAGAAATGATTTTTAGTAAAATCGAAGTAACCCAAATCTCGAAGGTGGTGCGCGCTGCGCTCGGTTTCTTCGTCCAGGAGTTTTTCGCTGAGCAGACAGCCCTTCCTGAGCAGAGATGCGCTAGTGTCGGCAAAAAACTCGTTGCGGAAAGAACCGTCCCTCGGTATTTCGTAGCGTATGTCCCTTATGGGATAACGTTTCCCCAGACGGACATAATAATTTACCTTGACGTTCTTGGGATTCTTGCCTCTTATCGTGCTGGTATCGACTTGTGAATCGTAATAGCCAAGGTATTGCAGATGCTCCTTCAGGTTTTCTATGGAGGAACCTACAAGGGTGCTGTCATATATTACCGGAGCTGTGCCGAGTTTATGGACGAATTTGTCCCAGCCCTTGCCTTTGCCGTTTTCCCAATTGTACACGTAGATGAAGGGAGACCATGCCCCTGACTGTTGCCTCAGATAGGGGTTCAGCTGAACAGTGTTGAATTTTTTGTCGTTTGTGACAGTGATTTTGGTGCCGGCTAGCCTGAGCTGGCCTTCCGTTAGGGTTTTTGTGGTGCTGCAGGAGGCAAGAAGCAGGAATGCGGGCAGCAGTAGCCTGCATATTATGGCGCTGTATGAATGTCTTCGCTTCATCTGCGGCGGAATTCAGACACTGTGATGGCTGTAGCCACGGCGGCATTAAGACTCTCGGAGCCCTGAGCAGAGGCAAAGGAAGGTATGGTAAGTCTGCGGGAGCACAGGGTGGAGACTTCTGCTGAAATGCCGTTGGCCTCATTGCCTATGACTATGATGCGGGGAAGGTCGGAACTGAGTTCAGCGTTGTAGATATTCTCCCCTTCAAGGAAGGTGCCGAAAAGAAGGGCCCCGGAGTGGAGTTCCTCAAGGGGGCAGTATCTGAAGGGAACACGGAAAATGGCTCCCATAGTACTCTGGACCACCTTGGGATTGAAGATGTCAACAGAATCCTCAGAGGCGAAGATGCCGTCCAAGCCGAACCAGTCCGCTATTCTTATGATGGTGCCCATATTGCCGGGATCTCTTATGGCATCCAAGGCCAGGTACAAGCCGCCCTTACGTAGTGCTGCCGTATGTTTTTCATCCCGCCTCCTGCAGACGAGGGCAAGCGCTTCCGACGGACTGCTCAGATGACTGATACGCTCCATCGCCTTGGGACCGATTTCAGACCTGCGGTATATCTGCTTGATTTGCCAACCGCTACGTAGCGCCTCGTCCACCATCTTCTCCCCCTCCACGACAAAAAGTCCCGTTTCTTCACGGGCCTTCTTGTCCTTGAGGGACTTAATAAGTTTTATTTCAGCAGCGGTCAGCATATTAATAATCAAAATTTCAATCGCATAGCCTTGTAACCGAAGGCAGGAGCCTGGACGTCCAACTTACCAAGTTCAAAGATAGGAATCTCCAGTGTACAATAGGCCTCTTTGTCAGAAAAATTGCAGAAAATAAGGTATATATCCTTGGAATCGTACCTCAAAAAGGCCGAATGTCTGTCCGGATCAAAGCCTGTGCCGCTGCAATTGCACCAGCGCAGATCATAATTGCGACCAGACCTGAATACGGATTTGCCGGCCAGCTTGAGCAAGGCCCTGTATTCCTTCAGTACGCTTCTCTCCTGTCTTGTCAGACCTTTGCCCGTATGGATATAGGTCCACAGTCTCTGAACCGACTCTATGCGCCACCAGTCAAAAATCGAACTGCGTCCATCCTTGCCTGAATAGCCTTCTTCATAACTGCCATCCTCGCCTACTTCCTCTCCGAAATAGAGCATGAAAGGAGCGTCGTTGAAAAGAAGGGCATAGGCCAATGCGGCATAAGTGTTTGAGGCTGAGGCGGCAAACTGCTTTGAGGCAATCCGCAGTTCATCGTGGTTTTCCAGAAAACAGAGCATACGCGGCTGCATATCGCCGAGGAACTGCCAATCCGAAGTCAACCTCTTGCAACTTTGCCAGGGCAGAAGCGCAGCCTCAGGACTTAGATTGTACTTTATTATGTCGTGCAGGCTGTCGTACATTCCGGATTTGTCATAAAGTATGTCGAACCCGGCATCTATATAGCTGCGATAGAGGTCTTTCTTATAAACTTCCGCTACGAAGATAAGCCCCGGATAACTCTCTTTTACTTTGGCTATCAACCATTTGAAAAATTCTACAGGGACCAGCTCCACCATATCGCAGCGGAATCCGTCCACCCCCATGCCTGCCCAATGAAGCAGTATATCAAGCATCTTGTCCCACGTGGGCGTATGGTAGTTGCAATAGTTGAGTTTGACTGTCTCGTACCAGTCGTTGATGCCTGGATGGCTGTTGTAGCAGTCGTTGCCGGTTGCCTTTGCTGGAAATTCAGTATAAGGCTCCGGGAATGCCTCCGTCGGCGTGAATGTCCCGGGCAGGGCGAGCGCCTCGCCGGGATAGTAGAAGAAATCGTTTGAGGGGGAAAAATGCACGCTCTTGTCATCGTCCCTGCCGAAATTGACATTGTCCCGGCTGACGTGGTTGGGCACGAAATCAAGCAGAAGTTTCAGTCCCTTTTCGTGGGTCCGGCGTACAAGATCCCTGAATTCATCCATCCTCCGCTCCGGCCGAAGGGCCAAATACGGGTTCACATCATAATAGTCATATATGGAATAAGGCGAACCGGCCTGTCCCTTGACTATGGAGGGATGGGAAGGAGCGCATCCTGCCGTGTTGCATTTTGTGGAATGGCGGATGACTCCTGTGTACCAGACGTAATCGCAGCCCAGGGACTTAATATAGTCCAGACTCGCCCCGTCAATGTCCGCAAAATGTCCGCAGCCATTCTCAGAGAGAACTCCGCTGCGAACATTTGCGCCTTTGTAACTGCCCCAGTAGCGGGGCAGAACTTGATATATTAATTGTTTCAAATTACTATTACCTCAAGTTACTACCAGTTCAGGATTTTCTTGAAGTCATAATCCTCGGGATTGGCAACATACTTGGCTGCGGCCTCGTAATCGTCAGGAGTAATGTAGTTGGCGATGTACTTGTAGTAATTCTGGGCTGTGCCGGAGTTGATGTCAACTACGCGGGGAGGAATCTTTCCTGTTTTGGGGTCCTGAAGGTCAGCAAGATAAAGAGGTGACACATTGCCGAAGGCGTCAACATACACCATACAGCCGGTCTTGCCCTCCGAAAAGAGCTGATATGCACCCATTGCCAACTCTGTGCAATAAGTAAGATCATAAGCCACGGGGTCCTGGCAACGAACATCGTAACCGATTTCAACGGGACGGCTCTTTACCTTGATTCCGAGCTTCTTGAGTTCAGCCTCGAGCAGGTCGTTGAAGAGAACGGCCTTGGAGATTTTGCCGAGTTCGGGATGGCCGTGTTCATCGTAGGTGAAGTGTATGCCGGCATCGGCAGCTTCCTTGGCCACACCTGCATCGTGGAACAGACCCTCCGCAGCAACGATGGTGCCGTAGTTCACTCCCATAATCTTACGCTTGATAATGGCTGATACAGAGAGCTTTATAATGGTTTCAAGGGTAAGGGAGGTGTTGTTGAACATCTCGGGGATGATGGTCATGGGGCAGTGGGTTGCCTCGCCTATTCCGAGGGCAAGGGAACCGCAGGTGCGGCCCATTGCGGAAATGATGAGCCAGTTGCCGGAAGTGCGGGCATCCTCGTAGACGGTGCGTGCGATGTGGGCACCCTCGTTCTTGGCTGAGTTGTAGCCGAAGGTAGGGGTGTTGTTGGGCAGAGGCAGGTCATTGTCTATGGTCTTGGGACAATGGATGTTGGCTATGGGATAGTTCTTTGCAGCAAGGAACTTGGAAATCCTGTTGGCTGTGGATGCAGTGTCGTCGCCGCCTATGGTCACGAGGAGCTTGATGTTATTGTCCTTGAAAAGGTCTAAATTGAAGTTTTCCTCGAAATCCTTGTCGGTGGGTTTGAAACGGCTCATTTCAAGATATGAACCACCCCTGTTCCAGTAACGGTCAGCCTTGAAGAAGTCTATGTCCTCGATACGGGCATCCTTGGAGAAAAGACCTGAATAACCGCCGTGAAGGCCGATTACCCTGTAGCCTTTGGAAAGGAAGGTCTTGGCTACACTCATTGAAACTGAGTTCATACCGGGGGCAGGACCGCCGCCGCAAAGAATGATGATTGCGTCTTTCATATTTTAAAAATTAAAAGTTCTTGAATTCATTTATTCATTTCAAATTTTTCGGCGTGCAAAAATAGTAAAAATTTGCTTATTTTTGCTTATTATTATGATAATACTCTCTGCCCGACATTCAAAATTTCAAAACAGTATGCTTGCGGGACTTGAGTATGATATTGCCGCAAAAAAGAGCGATGGAAGAAGTTGTCAAAAGAATGCAGGAACTCCGCGCCACCCTGGCCGAG
>JAEDMF010000061.1 GCA_016303175.1 Bacteroidales bacterium | reverse complement strand
TTTGCCGCTCAAGCCCTTGCCTGCTTTGCGGGAATCTGCACCAGAGGCGTCCTTTGAATTTCTCTTATTGTCCATTCCTGTCATTTACCTTGAGGTCTTCTCCAACTTCCTATCCACAGAAGACCTTGCAACCGACTTCCTTCCCCTTCCTGCATTGCCTTCAAACTCAGCCTTTTCCTTTCTGCCCTTTTCCCCGGCAGGCTTGCGGAGCAAAATGGTATCGTCTTCTCTCAATACCTTCATAGGGTCGGCAATGCCGTTCAACTTCATAAGAGCCTTCAGACTCACACCATATTTCTGGGCAATGCTCCTCAGGTTATCTCCCTCGGAACAAATGTGCTTCTCCAGGCCTCTGACGGCCTGATTGCGCTTGCGCTGCAGGTACACTATCTCACCCGCTTGCAAAGCTTCCGAAGGATCCTTGGAATCATTGTAGGCCGCCAGCTCCTTCGGGAAAAGGTCATAGAGCAGGGCTATGCTTGCATAGGTTTCATAACGGCGGGCATAGATGAAGGCCGTACCATTGATCTGGAGGACCTCACGTGACAGTGCGAGAGCAAAGGTGCCGCTGCGGCCACTGCCCGTAAATTTGACCGGCTGCTCGAGTTGCAGAGGAGTTTCGGGGACAAGAGACTTTTCCGCGCTGTCTAGTCTGTCAAACCGGTCCAGTCTATAAGTCTCAATAATGTTTATCAGTTTATAGGCATACCGGGGGTCAGTAGCATATCCGGCCTTCTTCAAACCATGCGCCCAGGCCTTGTAGTCCGTCATCTCAAGTTCGAAAAGAAAGGCATAGCGACTCTTGAAACGCAGAAAATCACTGTGATCTCTGTATGAGTCCTCGGCCTTGGGATACTTGCGAAAGCATTCCCCCTTCGCATCATCATCGTGGTACACACTCTCGCCCTTCCAGTCAGAATGGCATTTGATGCCGAAGTGATTATTGGCCTTGGTTGCCAGAGTACTGCGTCCGTAACCAGATTCAAGCAGACCCTGAGCAAGGGTAATGCTGGCGGGAATACCGCTGCGGCACATCTCAGATACAGCAAGGGAGGAATAGGTACTGATATAACTTTCGGCACGTTCCGCCGTAGTGTCGGAATAAGCCAGCAGACAAAGCGGCAATACTGCCATCAAAGCGGCAAATCTTCTGAACATAGTTCTCATAATGCGAATTTACGCATTTTTTGATTATTCCGTTACAGGGGACGGAGAGGAAGGTCGTAAATATCGCCGTCCGTCACGGCTGTGCTGTCGGGGAAAACGGCGCGGGCCTCCGCGATATAGGGACCGCGGATATCCTCGACGGAAAGGGAAGACGAATAGTGACCTATAAGAAGCCGGCCTGCAGCTGCGTCCAAGGCACAACGTGCCGCCTGAACGGTGGTACTGTGAAAACGCGCTGCAGCCTTGGCGGCATCGACATTCATATAAGTGGCCTCGTGATACATCAAATCAACGCCCTCGCACCAGGATGCCAATTCGGGGAAAGTGGCCGTATCGGAGATATAGACATAACTGCGTGGACGATAGGGCCTTCCGTGCAAAGTAAGAGGTTCTGTTTCAGTAAAAAGAAAACCATAAGCATCCACGCCATGGCGCAGGGGAAGGGCATATACCCTGAGACTGCCAAGGTCGTACACCAACTCCGGTTCCTTGCCTTTCAAAGCAGTGAATTCAATTTCATACCCGTCTCTGACACCCCAGAAAGACTTGTAGAAATTCAAGATGGATCCCAGAGCGGCCGGTCCGAAAATCCTCAAAGGCTTGGTTCTGTTGTTCATTCCCATAGTATTGAGCAAAGGAAAAAGACCGAACATATGGTCCCCGTGCACGTGGGAAATGAAAATCGAATCCAATTTGTTGGATGAGGGAATCTGAACTCCCTGCAAGGAGTTTTCGCTCATCCAGGCCCGCACCCTCTCCTTTTGGAACAGAATGCGGCGCTGGGTGCCTTCGCTGCAATCTATCAAAAACAGGCGCTCAGCTGCCTGCAGCAACTGAGCGCTTGATTCACGATACAAGTCGGGCTTCGCTGAAGCCGAACCCAATATGTTGAGGATGAATCTTTCAGCCATCAAGCATCGGATTCAACTATTTCTCAAGCTGAGCCTTGAGAGCTGCAAGAGCATCAATGTCACCGAGAGTAGTCTTCTCCACTGAGTCGTTGATCTTCTTCACAGTCTTCTTGGCTACCTCCGCCTCAGATACAGGCCTGTCAGCCTTTTCTGTCTTTGCAGCAGCGTAAGTCTTGAGATGCGAAACAGTAAGCTTGTGAGAGTTGCGCTTGTAGTCGATTACCTTGAAGTCAAGGCTCTCACCTGCAACAGCCTGGCTGCCGTCCTCTTTTGCAAGCTCCTTAATGGGGCAAGTTGCCTCAACGCCCTCGGCAAGAGTAATGGTAGCGGCTTTCTCACCTACATTGGCAACAGTACCGGTAACAACTGCGCCTACAGGGAAATCCTTCTCGAGTTTGTCCCAAGGATTCTCGAGGAGCTGCTTGTGGCCGAGAGAAAGTTTGTGTCCCTCCTCATCGAAGTCGAGGATAACAACGTCAAGTTTGTCACCGGGAGCAACGAGCTCTGAAGGATGCTTGATTTTGTTCCAAGAAAGGTCACTGATATGCACGAGACCCTCAACGCCTTCCTCAAGCTCTGCAAACACACCGAAATAGGTGATGTTGCGAACGGTGGCAGTGTGCTTGCTGTTGATGGGATATTTCTCGCGGATGTTCTCCCAAGGATTGGGCACAAGCTGCTTCAGACCGAGAGACATCTTCTTCTCCTCACGGTCGAGGGTAAGAATCTGGGCCTCTACCTCGTCGCCTGCCTTGAGGAAATCCTGGGCAATGCGCAGACGGGGGCTCCAGCTCATCTCTGAGACGTGGATAAGACCCTCTACACCAGGCTCAATCTCCACGAATGCACCGTAATCCTGCACGAGAACAACTTTGCCTTTAACCTTGTCACCTACCTTGAGGTCGGGGTTCAGGGCTTCCCAAGGATGAGGAGTAAGCTGCTTCAGACCGAGAGCGATACGCTTCTTCTCGCCGTCGAAGTCGAGGATTACAACGTTAATCTTCTGGTCGAGCTCGACAACCTCTTTGGGATGGTTGATGCGGCCCCATGACAGGTCCGTAATGTGGATAAGACCGTCAACACCGCCGAGGTCAACGAATACGCCGTAGTCGGTGATGTTCTTGACTGTACCCTCAAGTACCTGGCCCTTCTCGAGCTTGCTGATGATTTCGCTCTTCTGAGCCTCGAGTTCAGCCTCGATAAGCGCCTTGTGCGATACTACGATGTTGCGGAATTCAGGATTGATCTTAACAATCTTGAGGGACATTGTGGTGTCAACGAACTGGTCGTAGTCACGTATAGGTTTCACGTCGATCTGGCTGCCGGGCAGGAAGGCCTCGATACCGAACACGTCAACAATCATACCGCCCTTGGTGCGGGTCTTCACGTAACCCTTGATTACCTCATCCTTCTCGAAAGCGGCATTTACGAGATCCCAGCTCTGCAGAGCGCGGGCCCTCTTGTGTGAAAGCACGAGCTGGCCGGCCTTGTTCTCGGCGGTCTGCACGAACACTTCCACCTTGTCGCCGACCTTAAGGTCAGGATTGTAGCGGAACTCTGTTGCAGGAATGACACCTTCGGACTTGTATCCGATGTTCACCACAACTTCTTTCTTGTTGATTGATGTTACAGTACCCTCCACAACTTCGCTTTCGCTTATTTTGGAAAGGGTGCTTTCATACTGGGCTGCGATGGTCTCCTTGTCCTGATCATAGACCGTCTCCTTCTCGAATGCGTCCCAATCGAACTCCTCAGGAGCGACGGAAGCATTGAGAACGGGCAGCTTCTCTTCGTTTAATTCATTTGCCATAATTGATTGCTTCAATGATTAATACGTTAAACTTTATGTTCTGACCCCGGGCATACTGCTCCTGCCGGGCAGGCGCATACACGCATACGAGGGGTTGCAAAGGTAGTCAGAATTTTCGGACAAGCCAAAAAATCCTACAACAATTTCTTATGCTTGAAGACAATGTAGAAGAGCAGGCCAGAAAAGAGCATCAAAGCTATGATTATCACCCAGTTCCAAAAACTATCCCCACTTGCAATGGCCGGCAGCCGGACGTTCATTCCGTAAAAGCTTGCAATGAGAGTCGGGGGCATAAGGATGAGGCTCACGAAGGTAAACACCTTCATTATTTTGTTCTGTTCCAGATTCACAAGACCCAGGACGGTATCCTGAAGATATTCCAGCCTCTCGAAGTTGAAATTGGTATGATTGATAAGGGAAGCTATGTCTTTCAGAAGCGTATTGAAACGGGAGGTCAAGCTTTTGGGGACCTTGGTAGTCTTAAGCATGCTGCTCACCATACGCTGCTTGTCCACTATATTCTCCCTCACGACCATGGTATTCTCCTGCAACTGATTGATGTCCAACAGCATATCCTCATTGATGCGTTCCTCGCCCATATTCAGTTTGCGGCTCATCTGGGCTATTTCCTTGCTCATCAGCTCAATCATATCGGCATCCAGGTCAACCCTCTGTTCGAGCAGGGAAATCAGAACGCTGTATCCGGTGGCGTACTGCTTCGGAAAGGCCTCTACACGCCTCTGGAGGTCAGTGAAGGATTTCAGACGGGACTCGCGTATTGAGGTGAGTATATTGCCTATCAGCACGAAAGACACCGCCTCCATTGTATAGTCGTCCGGACCGGGAATGATGAAGTTGGTGTTCACGAAAATACCCTTCTCTGTCTCAATGAAACGGGAAGAACTCTCAATCTCCTCCGCCTTGGAACGGGCCTGGAGAGAACAGTCCAGAAAGGACTCGGCAGCTCTTTTTTCATCACCCGTAGGGGAGAGAAGGTCTATCCATAAAACATTCTCTCTGGTGATTGTCGAAAAATCTGATTTCGAGCAGGAAACAGTCATCTGACCGTTGGATTTGTAGAAAATCTGGATCATAAGCTCGCCTGTACAAAATTCTGGTTCCGCAAGAAGCGAAACGTAAACATTACCTGCAAAAAGCCGCCAAGCAAAAGTTGACCTGCAAAAGTAAGGAAATTCCCTGAAAAAATTTCCCCGCGGGCAAAAAAAATATTGTGTATCCTACTCGAGAGCCGATTCCGCCCTTGCGGAACTATGCTATAGACTACATAAGCTTCCGGTATCTGACTCTGGTGGGCTCGGTCTTTCCCAGTCTGCGGAGCTTGTCCTCCTCATAATCGGAGTAACTGCCCTCGTAGAATCTGACATTGGAGTCACCCTCAAATGCGAGAATATGGGTGCAGATACGGTCGAGAAACCATCTGTCGTGGCTGATTACGACGGCACAGCCGGCAAAGTTCTCCAGACCTTCCTCGAGGGCTCGCATGGTGTTTACGTCGATATCGTTGGTTGGCTCGTCCAACAGAAGCACGTTGCCTTCCTCAAGCAGGGCGAGGGCCAGCTGGAGACGGTTTCTTTCACCTCCGGAAAGTACTTTGCAGAGTTTCTCCTGGTCAGCCCCGGAAAAATTGAAGCGGGAAAGATATGCCCTTGCATTGACACTGCGGCCGCCTAGCATAATGAGGTCGTTGCCTTTTGAAACAACCTGATATACGGACTTCTCAGGGTCTATAGTGGAGTGCTGCTGGTCCACATACGCAAGTTTCACGGTCTCACCTACCTCGAAGGTACCCGAATCGGGAGTATCCAGTCCCATAATCAGGCGGAAGAGCGTGGTTTTGCCGGCGCCGTTGGGACCAACAACGCCCACAATGCCGTTGCGGGGAAGATCAAAGTTCAGATCGTCGTAAAGCAACTTGTCGCCGAAGGCCTTGGCCACATGGGTTGCGCGTATGACCTTCTCACCGAGACGAGGGCCGTTCGGTATGAAAATCTCCAGTTTCTCTTCCTTTTGCTTCACATCTTCATTGAGCATACGGTCATAAGCATTCAAACGGGCCTTGCCCTTTGCCTGACGGGCCTTGGGTGCCATATGAATCCATTCCAACTCTCTTTCCAGAGCCTTGCGGCGCTTGGAGGCCACCTTCTCCTCCAACGCCAGCCTCTGGGACTTCTGCTCGAGCCAGCCGGAGTAGTTGCCCTTCCAAGGTATGCCCTCGCCTCTGTCCAATTCCAGAATCCAGCCAGCCACGTTGTCGAGGAAATACCTGTCGTGAGTAACCGCTATCACTGTACCCTTGTATTGCTGAAGGTGCTGCTCGAGCCAATCTATGGATTCGGCATCAAGGTGGTTGGTAGGCTCGTCCAGAAGCAGCACGTCGGGCTCCTGCAACAGCAGGCGGCACAGAGCAACCCTGCGTCTTTCACCACCTGAGAGATGCTCGGCGCTTTGGTCAGCTTCGGGACAGCGAAGGGCCTCCATAGCCTGTTCGAGACGGTTGTCCAGGTTCCACAAGTCCTTGGAATCGATGATGTCCTGCAATTCGGCCTGACGGTCGAAAAGTTTCTGCATCTTATCGGGGTCTTCATAGTATTCAGGCAGGGCGAATTTCTCATTCACTGCCTCGTATTCCTTCAATATGTCAATAAGGGGCTGCACACCCTCGGAGACTATCTCGCGCACGGTCTTGGTGGGGTCCAGATAGGGGTCCTGCTCAAGATATCCTACACTGTAGCCGGGCGAAAACACAACCTCTCCCTGATAGTCGTTGTCCAGCCCTGCGATGATTTTCATAAGGGTGGACTTGCCGGAGCCGTTCAGACCTACGATGCCTATCTTGGCCCCATAAAAGAAGGATAGATATATGTTCTTGAGTACCTGTTTGTTATTCTGCCGTATGGTCTTATTCAGGGCGACCATGGAAAAAATTATCTGTCTGTCTTCTGCCATAAGGATTTGAGGATTACTTACTTTATTCGGTATGGTTGATCTTCGTACAATATGTATTTCTTTGCCTTGCGCATCCACTTCTGTTCAGACTCCTTCACATACTGCTTCATCTGCTCCGGTTCAGTCTTGCCCAAGATGTAGTCCATCAGTGCCTGGTCAGCGATTTTCTCCTGAAAACCCTGCTCCAACCTGAATTCAGGGTATGTCTCCATAAAGAAACGCAGCAAATCAAGAGTGTGGAGCAGAGAATGGTACTCTGTACCTCCTTGAAGCAGAAGCTGATAGCCCTTGCAACGCTTGAGCGCGTAACGGCCTGCTGAGGGAGTGAAGCTGCAGGGGCGCAGCAAAACCCCGGGAGCGGCGGGAGGCTGAGGCCCATCGTGGGAAATGAACGGGGCTCCTATGTATTCGTAGGGACGCGTCGTACCTATCCCGGGGGTAATGTTAGTGTTGTTCCACAGCCCTCCGCCGCTATAAAAATCGCAGGTAAACAGGCCGGGAATGTCGCTGCAGGGGGCTATTGCCCAGGGCAGCAGGTCTCTGTTGGTCTCGGTAGCCAGGGCGGAAATCACGTGCAAGGGATATTTTGCCCCTATTTCAGCATAGTAGAGATAACAAAGTTCACCAAGCGTAAGGCCGTGGCGATGAGCGACTCTCGGGGTATGGGCCTCAAGAGGAACGGATGTGTCCACATCGGGCATAGTGCCCTCCACAACCCTTCCCGCGGGATTGATGTGGTCCACTATATATAATGAAGGTGCCTCCTCCATTGACGCAAGCGTCTCCATCAGGGCCATCACGTCCTTGGTATAATTGAAGAAGCGCGCTCCAACATCCTGGATTTCCACAACCAGGGCGGAGAGACCTTCCAGAGCTTCCCGGCTGAATTCAATGTGGTTGGTCACAGGAGTGAGTTCTGCCTCCCCAGGAACAAAAAGAGCAGCAAGATTGCCTCTCTGCTTGAAGATTTCCCACATATAGCGGTTCTGGTCCGTACGCCAACAAGACGCTGTGCAGAAGCACCCGACCTTACCGTCGAGGAGGGCTTTGTCCAGTTGGTCAACAAGAGGCGTAGTTCTGAATGAGAACATGCTACTGCGCTATTATGCTGTCTGCAAAAGTAATTATTCTGGAAGCAAGAGCCTCGGCCTCCTGCTCTGTGGGCGCCTCGGCATATATGCGGATGATAGGCTCGGTGTTGCTGCGGCGCAGGTGCACCCACGAGCGTGTCTTCTCGAAGGAAATCTTCACTCCGTCGATAGTGTTGACATCCTCATCCTTGAAAGCCTCCTGCATAGCCTTGAGTATGCGATCTATAAGGGCGCTGTCGCTAAGCTGTATCTTGTTCTTGGCAATGTAATATGCGGGATATGTAGCCTTGAGAGCAGTTGCGCTGAGTTTCTTGTGAGCCATATTGCTGAGAAAAAGGGCAACCCCAACCATTGCATCCCGGCCATAATGAAGTTCGGGATAAATTACACCTCCATTGCCCTCTCCTCCGATTACGGCGCCTATCTCCTTCATCTTTGCAACCACGTTGACCTCTCCCACGGCGGCCGCTTCATACTTGGCCCCATACTTTTCGGCAACATCCCTCAGGGCACGCGAACTGCTCAAATTGCTTGATGCGGCAAAACGCAGAGGAGCACAGAGCTGATTGGGGGTTTTACGCTTACTGTCAGCCTTGGAAGCCAGCTCGCTTAGAACATAGTCAGCCACGCTGACAAGAGTATATTCCTCGCCAAAAGGAGTTCCATCCTCGCAGATGAGAGCAAGACGATCCACATCAGGGTCCACGCTGATACCCAGGTCAGCCTTTTTCTTGACCACGGTCTCACTCAACTCCACAAGGTTCGCGGGCAGTGGTTCCGGATTATGGGCAAAGTCGCCCGTAGGCTTACAGTTGAGCTTTATCACCTTGACCCCCAACTCCTTGAGCAAGGCAGGCATAATAATTCCTCCTACACTGTTCACCGCATCCACAACCACCTTGAACTTGGCTTTCTTTATGGCCTTCCTATCCACAAGGTCGAGTTTGAGCACCTTTCTGATATGTTTCTCCACATAATCCTCCTCACTCACGTGACCCAGTTCGTCAACCTGAGAGAAATTAAAATCTTCCGACGCGGCGCAATCCAAAATTGCCTTGCCCTCCTCCGCATTGAGGAATTCACCCTTTTCATTGAGGAGTTTCAGCGCATTCCACTGCTTGGGATTATGGGAGGCTGTTATTATTATGCCACCGTCAGCCCCGAGACCGGTTACAGCCATTTCGGTGGTGGGAGTACTTGCAAATCCTATCTTTATGACATCCACGCCGCAGGCTATCAAAGTCCCTACGACCAAGTTTTCCACCATCTCACCGCTCAGACGAGCATCCTTGCCTACTACAACCTTGTATTTACGGCCTAAACGCTTGCTGCCTCCCCGTTCCTTCATCTTCTCGCAATAAGCATAGGTGAATTTTACTATGTCAACAGGGGTCAGGGCTTGGGAACAGGCTCCGCCTATGGTGCCGCGGATGCCGGAAATGGATTTGATAAGTGTCATAATCTACAATTTTATAATATTGGATGCCATTTAAATGGAGGGGTGACACCCGAACTACAAAGTTAAGGAATCTTCAAAAAAAATTACAAAAAAATTTGCAGATTGAAAAAAAGTCTATATCTTTGCAATCCCAAACGATAAAACGCTGGGTTCGTATAACGGTTAGTACTCGAGATTCTCAATCTCGCAATAGGAGTTCGATTCTCCTACCCA
>JAEDMF010000060.1 GCA_016303175.1 Bacteroidales bacterium | reverse complement strand
AATCACCGTACAGGACTTCCCCGCCTTCATTCTCGTGGACGACAAGGGCAACGACTTCTTCAAGAAGATAGGCTTGGCCTAGCGTTTCAGGGCAAGGGTCAGGGCTGTGCGGAAACGCAGCCAGAGACGCAAAGGCAAAGGCATCGATGACCAAGCCTTGAGAAAATAAAGATAAGAATTCCTCCAATGTCTGTAAATGGCCTTGGAGGATTGTTTTTTTGTAGTCTGCGCTCCGAGATGGATGACTTTATAAGCAGGCAGAAGCACACAACTGCGTCCGTCGCGGTTGAGTTTGGCAGCAAGAATGTGCTCCTCGAAATACAGGAAAGTATTGGGGTCAAGATAGCCTATTGAACGGAAATACTCTTTCGGGAGCATCATACAAGAGCCCGGAGGCACTCCCGTATGTATGGCGCAATCCAACCCTTCCACACCGTCCGCATCGATGAATTCCCCCCGAAGCGAGGTGAAACGTCCCAGAAAACCGGCCTGAAAGAAAAGGTCGGTATTACTCTTGGCTCTGCGCAGGCACGCGGCATCCACATTTCCCTCCGGTCCCTTAACAAGAGGGAATACCACTCCACAATCCGGATATGCGTCCAAATACGCCGACAAGGGGGAAAGTATATCCTCACAGAAAAGGCAATCATCATTGAGTATCAATATCTTATCCACCTCAGGATCGTTCTCGAACCACTCGCAGCCGAGGTTGTTACCTCTGGCGTATCCGCAATTGACAGGACTCTTCACCAAGGCTTCACCTCGGGTCAGGCCTTTCTCCAGAAGGGATAGAGCCTCAGGCGAAGACGCATTGTCCACGACACAAACCTTGAAGCGGGCATCGGGACAGTAACGATACAACGACTCCAAACAGCCGAGTGTCAGGTTCGAATTATTGTAGTTGAGTATGACGACGCCGACCATAGGCTATTCGTAAAGCCAATATTTGCGGGAAAGCTCCCTGAAGGCAGCCTCATCCTTGCGCCAGTAATCCAGCACGTCGGAGGCTTTGTAACTCTGCTGGAGGGTGTTGTGGATATAATCGGTACCGCAAACCTTGTTGAACAGTCCTATCTTCTCATCGGGGCCGAAAGGCTTGTGGTCCGGATACAGCTTAGCAAGGGCCTGAATTACATAAAAGGTAATTTCGGTAAGACGCGCAGCCCTATAATCAGTGAAGACAAACTGCACCCCGCTCACCAGCTTGCCAGCCTGACTGCCGGCAAAAGGCTTGAAGTAAATGGTTCTGAAGCTGACACCGGGCAAGTTGTAGGACTCCAGTTCCTTCTGAAGTTTGGGCGCATCTATCCACGTGGCGGCAAAAACCTGAAAAGGTATGGTATAGGCTATGCCGACCTGCAGATAATTGTAGATTTCTCCGCACATTCCGGCGGCGGCATAATAAGGAGCAGTACGGGCATAGGGGATATTGGGAGAAGGGAGTATCCACGGCAGTCCGGTTTCATCATAGAGCATACTGCGCTTCCAGCCCTCCATAGGAATGACAGTCAGTTTGCACTTGACGGCAGGCTGGTCCCCCTTCTGTCCGCAGTTGAGTCCTTCCTCGTTGATGAGCATTGCCAGCTCTCCCGGCGTAAGCCCATATATATAAGGTATCCTGTACTGGCTCACGAAGGAATTGAAGGGTTGTTCCACAAGGCAGCCCTCAATCTTCTCTCCTCCGAGAGGGTTCGGACGGTCCAGCACCACCACCTCTATTCCCAAAGGGGCGCAGGCTTCCATAACCAGGCCCATTGTGCTTATGAAGGTGTAGCAACGCGCCCCCACATCCTGAATGTCGTACACCATAACATCGATATTGTCGAGCATCGCGGCAGTGGGCTTGCGTGTGGGACCATAAAGCGAATAGACCGGAAGACCTGTTTGTGAGTCTCTGTAATCCGCCACATGGCCTCCCGCATATACATCCCCGCGGACTCCATGTTCCGGGCCGAAAAGGGCCACCAGATTGACCTCGGGTGCTGAGTGCAGAATCTCTATGGTACTGCGCAGCTTATGGTCCACTCCGGAAGGATTCGTGACAAGCCCCACCCTCTTGCCTTTAAGGGGTTCAAAATTCATCTCCCGAAGCACCTCGATACCAGTTTTGACAACGGGCTGCGCTGTCAGGGAGCAAGTAAGCAGAAGGCCGGCCATAACGGCAGCGCAGAAAAGCAGTCTTTTCATTATTTTCTCCTTTTCAAAATGAATCTACCCAAAGGAATGATAAGCGCGGCAGCAAGGATGGTTGCAACGAGCGAACCGGCTACATTGGAAACAAAGTCCCACACATCCCCACTGCGGTATTCCGTAATATACTCCTGTCCAAGTTCTATAAGCCCTCCGAGCACAACGGGAAAGAAAAGACAGAAAATGGAGCCGCGGAGCATGGACTTTGACGCAAAGGAATGACCTTTCAGCCACTCCGTCCAGAAAGTCAGACCCACCCCAAGATACATCAGGGAATGAAGTATTTTGTCGGAATTGTCCACATCAGGCAATATGGGATGGAGAGGCTTGAAAAAGGACAAATACAAGAGCACCGCAAGCACGAGGATGGACAAGGGATAGCGTCTGAGAACGGCGCTAATTCTATGCCAGACGGCGAATTTGGAATGGTGCTTGAGAACCATACTGGTATTTGCCTTCCACTTCTTGTCCTGAACGGTGAAGGGTTTGCCTCCATACATCGTCCCTCCCGTCACTATGGCCATCACGTCATCCACGGTGCAGGGTTCATAGGCCTTGTGGGCATTGCCGTCCCCGCGAATAATGAGTTTGTCACCCTTGCGGGCGATAATCCTGTGCACACAAATTGTGTCTCCCCTGTTGAAAAGAACCACGTCACCAACCTTCAGTTCCTCCTTTTTGAAGGGAGACAGTACGATTTCATCCTTCCTGTCGCGAAAAGTAGGCATCATACTGCGCCCTGTCACCCTGATTCGAACACTTTCTCCGGAGTTTATCTCCTCCATCACTTGTTCGAAGAAAATCTCATTGGGGATTTTTTTTACGGACAAATTCATATTCTGAAAATTCTGTCACAGAACTCCATAGTGGATTCTCTGTGGGATATTACGATGATGGTCAACTCCTTATGTTCCGAAGACAAAGCGGATATGGCCTTATTCACCTCCGCCTCCGTCTGGGAGTCAAGAGATGAAGTGGCTTCATCGAAGAAGAGAACCTCGGCCTTTTTATAAAGAGCCCTGGCTATGCCCAACCTCTGGCGCTGACCTCCCGAAATCTTGCTGCCGGCCTCACCTATGCGGGTATCAAGCCCCTCCGGGAGTTCTGCGATAAATTCTTCCAAGGACGCCTGACGCAGAGCCTCTTCCACACGCCGGCGGTCTATCTTCGAAGGTTCCACGCCCAGGGCGACATTCTGCAGAACGCTTGCATCCGCAATGAACACATCCTGAGGCACATAACCTATAAGTTTGTGCCAAGAAGGCATATTTTCCGGGCTGAGCAGTTGAGAGTCCACATATATGCCGCCTTCCGTAGGGTGATATAGGCCCAACAAAAGATTGAAAAGAGTGGTCTTGCCAGCGCCTGTCCTGCCCATTATGCCAAACCTCTCGCCCTTGCGTATGCTCAGATTAAGGTTCTCCAACACATAGCCGTCAGCATCCTCGAAACGGAACGACAGATTCCTGACGCTGATTTCCCTTTCGAACTTCATCGGCTCGACCTCTTCCGCCCTTTCGGGACAAGTATATTCTCCTCGGGTGTTTATGTCGCTGATGACCTCTTTGGTGTATTCAGTGACATTGAGCGCAGAAATGGAAGAAATGATGGAGCGTATGGTGGGCAGCATCTTGAGCATGGCGACGGCGAACAAGCTCAAAAAGAGTATGCTCTGGGGGTCGGAGGCATTTACGCTGAAGAGCATCAGAACGGCGACAATGAGTACGACAGCGAGTTCAAGCAGATATGAAGGAATGCTCTGAATCAGACCTGTCCTGACCCTATAGCGGGAAATGGTGTCGAGGCCCTGCTCAAAACGCTCGCGTATGTCGGGGAAAGCATCATTTATCTGCACCTCACTGTAGCCCCGGAATGCCTCATACAGGAGTTTGTTCTGCTCTCTGCGAAGGTCGTTCTCCTTCTTGCTCATATTGCCCAGGGGGCGACGCACGGCAAGGATGTAGAGCAGCATCACAGGCAGGAAGGCGCCGAGGGAAAGCAGGGTGGCATAGGGCGAATATATCAGCAGGGCTGCCAAGAGGCAGATGGCAAAGACCACCTCGCCTATCAGACGCATCCAGCCGCCCAGATAGCCCATGACGAAATTGTAGCACACCCCTACGATGTTGAAACTGAGCTTGGACGAATTGTTGTTCTTAACATAAATCAGTCCGCGTGAGTACAAACTCACAAACATTCTGGACGACAGATTCTTGTAAAGGCTGAGCAGAAAGCGGTTCTGGTAGTTGGTTATCCACAGACTCAATATGGTCTTAATTACCAGCAGGACTATTACCAGCAGTACCACCAGCATCGCAAAACTTCTGCCCGGGGCTATGCCCATACGGGAAATATAAACGCCGAATGCAGATGACTGCAACTTCTCCGGTTGAAGCACAAGCATCATAACAGGCAGTAGCGCCGCCACTCCAACAAGGTTCAGAAGAGCCTTGACAGGAACCAGCAACGCTACGGAAATAAATTTTCTCCTATACTGCGGAGGTATCAGGCGGAATATTTCCTTCATCCAATCATCCGATCATTCAATGACAGCAATCTCCCTTAACTGGGCTATCCATTTCTCAACATCCTCCGTAGCCTGTTCTTTGGAAACATCATAATTATCGACAAGCAGGGTAACTGCGTCGTCAATAGTGAATTCCTTTCCGGAAAGGTTTTCCCACAGGAATTGGGATGTGGGGTTGAGAGCCAGCACCTTGGTCATATCCTTTGCATCTTTTCCGGGAAGGAGCACAACCGCTTCTCCGACTACAGTTCTGATTTTAAGTTTAGGATCTATCTTCATATTGCAAAATTTTATCTGTTTATCGAAGACTATTTATATCTTCTTAATTCTCAAGGATGTACGTTCCAGCAGATTAATCGAATGTATATCCGTGCCGCGATAAGTGTACATATTGTTGTCAATCATCCACTCTGCCCTGCGCTTTGCCAAAGGCCCATAAGCGCCCGTCAAGGAGAATAAATTGAGTTGGAAGAGTATTCCCATATCGTGCAGACGCCTGTAATCTTCCTCGTTCATATACGCATATCTCTCCGGATGGGCCAGCACAGGACAATAGCCCCCCGTTTTTATCCGGAACAGAATATTGTCAAGCCCGGCAGGAGGATTGAAATAGGAGGTCTCCACCAACAGATGCTTGCCTGCATCACCCAGTGGCAGAAGATCGCCCGCAGCCAGCCTTTCCTCAAAAAGGGAGTCGAGCATATTCTCGGCAGCAAGCCTGAGTTGTATGGGTCCCGTGTATGCCTGCTCCAACTGGGCAAAACGCTCGCGCAGAAAAGCGGTCGTATTGGGGATATCCTCCATAATGTGCGGAGTGCACCATACCTTCACGACACCCAACTGTTCAAAACGCCGCAATACCTCGAGCGCATCCTCCATCGTGCGTATGCCGTCATCAACTCCGGGCAGAATATGGGAGTGATAATCAGTAAACCCTTGGAAGACACCACTTGAGGCTAAGTTTTTTTTGGAACAGAAGGGCCACATATCTACTTCTTGCTATAGTATGATGATGAATACTTGCTTCCGTATCTGTAGGTACCGTAGGTGAAATCACCATCCGCACCCGTACCGTTCATTATGAGCATCATGCGGCGGAACTTGTTTTCCCTATACAACTTGTCTATCTCAGGCAGCAGGTCCCTGTCCAGAAGACCGGCCCTGACAACGAACATAGTCCTGTCCACGTGACGGTTTATGATGGTGGGGTCAGCCACAATTTCCACAGGGGGGCAATCCAGAAAAACATAGTCATAGCGTTTCCCCAACTCGTCAATCATCTGCTTCAATCTGTCGCTGTAGAGCAGTTCCGAGGGATTCGGAGGGATGGTGCCTACGGGTATCACGTCCCAGCCCTCTATCAAGGGGTTCCTGACTATTATTCCATTGAGATCCTCTCCCGACGAGGAAGCTAGATAATCGGCTACGCCTTTTCCGGGCGAGGAAATGTAACTGCTGAGCTGGGCCCTGCGCATATCCAAATCCACCGAACATACTTTCTGGCCCTTGAGGGCGAGCGCGCTGCACAGGTTTGCGGAAATGAAGGTCTTGCCCGAACCGGGATTGAAGGAGGTCATCTGTATGACATTTCTCTTCTCGTCACTGCAGATGAACTCTAAATTGGAACGTACAACGCGGAAGGCTTCATTGACTATATTCCTGTTGTGGGGTTCCACAACCACCTTCATATCCCTGCCTTTGCGACGGCTCACAGGAATGAGGAACTCCAGACGCCCGGGCTTGTATGCAAGCGGTATCTCACCAACAAAGGGCAGGGACAGTCCCTCAAGGTCCTTGCGGGAGCGGAGTTTGGTGTTGGCAGTCACAAAGACGTATATCAAGGCGACAGGGATGGCGAATCCGATGAGCAGGGCTATGAGCACTATGCGCATGGGATTGGGAGAAACGGGAGCCCTCTTCAGTACAGGTTCCGCAATTATGCGGGTGTTGTAGGCTGTAAAGGCCTGGCTGAGCTCGTTCTCCTCTCGCTTCTGAAGCAGATAAAGATAAAGGGACTCCTTGACCTTCTGCTGCCTCTCGATGTCGGTAAGTCTCTCCACCTGGCGGGGGCTGTCAGTAATGCGGCGCGTATTCTGGGCCTCGGTGCGCTCCAGCGACGCAATCTGCTTCCCGAGTATGATGATGTAATTGTCGATGGACTCCAGTATGGAATTGCGCATGGCCTCCAGATTGAGGTCCATCTTCACCACAACGGGATTCTGCTCCGAACTGTTGGCCACAAGATTGTTTCTCTGGAGCTGGGTAGTGTTGAATTCGGATATTTGGGTCTCTATCGTGGAATTGTCCATACCAGAGTTGGCCGGCAGCAGCTTATTGTCATTGCGAGAATTGACCAGATAATCACGGATGTACTGGCTGACGTTCCGCCGGTTGTTGAGGTCAAAGATCTCCGTCTGTATGCGGCTGGCCTGATTCATATACATATTGCCTGCCGCCTGGGGATCGAGGATGAGGTTGCGTGCCTTGAAATCGGAGATATTGCTGTCCACGCTGCCCAATTCCTTCTCAATGGCGCTTAGACGCTCGGTGATGAACTCTGAGGTGCTTACAGCTATCTTGTTCCTGTCCCCTATCCACTTCGCATTATAGGCATCTATCAGACAGGACAACACGTCGCGGGCCCTTTCAGCATTCCTGTCCTGAATGGACAGGGCGATGGCGGTGGCTTCCTTGGAGGCAATCTCCACGTTCAAGCCGGCGGAATACCTGCTCTGGGCGGCCGTCACACTGCTGTACTCCATCAATATAGGCTTGAAGGGTCTTGCAGCGCTGAGCCAGGAAGGTTTGGCAGTCACGCACAGGCGTCCCACAACAGTCTGGACCGTATCCTGAAACGCCACATACAGGGGTTCCTCGTAAAGAATCTTTTTCCCTCCTATGAAATTGAACATTTTAGTCAGGGTCACCCCGGCAGCGTCGCTATAATTGAGGGTGAGTCCTACAGTCTTGTCCTCAGGCAGATCCAGAAAGGTCACAGAAACCGGAAGAGAAGAGCCATAGAGCGTCTTGTAATGAAGTTTTTCCCTTACCTTGTAATCTGCCCTTAGGTCCATCATCCGTACAACGTCAGTCATAAGCGTAGGAGACTGGAAGGCAAGAATCTCGTTGAAAACATTAGTCTGCTGATAGAAGAGGCTTCCCATATTGGAGAAGCTGTTTGCGGCAGACTCTATGCCCGAACCTCCGGTACGACGGTCCTGTTTGATGACCAGACAAGCATTCGATTTGTACATCGGAGCCGTTGCGGCAATCATAAAAAAGGCAACGAGCAGAGCAAGCGCTACCGTTGTTGCGAACAGATGCCACTTGCCCATACAGTACGAGCAGAATTCCTTGATTCCGGCCAGGTCGTTATGCTGTGAATTAGCTTGCATATCTTGATATTATCCCTTCCTACTTACTTTTTTTGCATTGCCGCTAGAATGAGTGTGGTGACTGAAGTCAGCAGCGAACCGACAGAAATCCAGAATGAAGTGGAAATGATATTGTTGCCGTTCACAGTGCTCTGGCGCGCCCTCATATTGTTGGGGTTGACGTAGATGATGTCATCCTGCCTGAGGTAGTACACAGGCGACTGGAACACGTCCTGGGCTGAACGGAAATCGACTTTATGGCAAACCTGTTTGCCGTTTTCCTTCCTGTACACGAAAACGTCACGAATACCTGTCACGTTGAGGTCGCCGGTCTTGGCGATGGCATCGAGAATAGTGAACTGGTCCTTGTCTATGGAAACACGGCCGGGGGTTTTCACATCACCGAAAACGGTAACGTACATATATGCAAATTCAACCGTGACAACAGCATCCTTGATATAGTTGTTGCTTACGATAAGGTCCTTAATTTTGGATGCGATTTCGTCACGCCTCAAACCTGCGACCTGTATCTTGCCCAGCACGGGAAAATCCACATAACCCTCGTCGTTCACGGTATAGACGCCAACCTGGTTAGCCGTGTTCTGGAAGCCTGTATTCATGCTGCCGCCGGCCATATGGCCATAAATGGGAAGGTTGAAAATACCGGCCAATTCAGGGTCCTTGCTGTTCACCACGATGGAGAGTTTGTCGGAAGGACCGATAGTTATGGAATTGGCTTGAGCGATGGCAAACTCCGCGCCCGCCTCGGAATCCTGGAAATATCTCACGTTCTTTACGGTAGAACACGAAAGCACTCCGAATAGAGCAACAAGTGCAACCAGGAAAGTTCTAGTCAGTTTCATTATATTCAAATTTTCAACTTAAGGAATCTTCAAAAATTCAATTACATACGGGTTTTTCGGCCAATTGCAGAAATGGTCCGCAGCACATTCCCGAACTGACAAATTTACTGATAAAACCTGACATATCAAAATGTATCTTTATGATGACGCAACTGCCAAGTATTGTAGCAATTGTGCCATATACTGTAAAATCCCCCCGCCAGCGAAGTGACCGGATCGAGAAAGGTGTAGCCCATCCAAATAGCAAATACGGTGTTTTTCTGGCCGAGGACCTGGCCCGCAGTAACGCCCTGACCATAACGGGCTCCTATTCTTCTGCCCACAAAAAATTGCAGTGCACAAGCGAGAAGAGAGCCGGAAAATATTTGCATAATCACCATTGTTGAAGCATTGCTGCGCACTATTGCCCGTGTACTCATAAGTATGGCAAGCATCAGGCTCACCGCCCACAGATAAAAAGGCAAATCCTTGACGTTCAACAATTTGGAATGCAGGCGCGGGAAAGCATAACGGACTGCCCAAGCGCACAGACAGGGCAGCAGCAACAGAGGCAGGACCTTCCCGAGAATGAGGGCGGCATCGATAACGAAACTATGGTCTGCGCGAGGATAGAGCAGAGGCACGAACAGAGGGACAAGCAGCGCAGTCAGGAGGTTTGCCAGAATGGTGTAA
>JAEDMF010000059.1 GCA_016303175.1 Bacteroidales bacterium | reverse complement strand
TATGCCGTTGACCTTCTGGACCATATGGATACGGGGTGTATTGCCAAAAGGCGAGGCGGCTTCCACTATGTCATTCATATTGTAGCGGTAAAGGCCGCTGAAGGTGGTCACGAAGGGACAGTATTGTTTGCCTTCCTCCAGTTCGTCAAGTTGGTAGAAGGGTGCATCCGGGTCCTCGAATTCTTCCGCTTTCTTGAATTCATAGTAGTGGAAGTGGGGGAAGAGCACGGTTTCGATGCTGTCGTCCAGCACAAGACCGGCGCGGCATTCAGACGAGAAGTACGCGAACTCCTGGTGCAGCATTCCTTCGGGGAAGTTACCCTCGAGTTTGTCGAGATAAATGCTGGTGTTGCCGCATTTCCAAGTTGTCAGCAGTTGGAGATTGGGCCAGTAATGCTTTGGAAGTACCTGCCCGTAGCGTTTCTTCAATTCCACCAGTTCGTCCGCCCTTTCAGGGTTGGGTTTTATATAGGGTTCGCAGGCTTTGCGCACATCCTCAGGCACGTTCACTTTGTCGCTGATGGTGCCCATGCGTATGTCCTTGACATATTCATCGTACCAATAATCTACGTTTTTCTGCATTTCCACCATAGTGGAGGGGTTGGCGGTAACCACGAGGGTGGTGTTGCGCTCTATGCCCATACGCATTATTACATAGTTGCGGGCGGTGTAGTCTTCAATGTTGAACACCTCGGAAGGGGAGACATAGAGTTTCTTCACGAAGCCGGGGCAGTTCTTCTGCGTGAAGCCGGAGACTGAACCGTAGATGGTGCCGTCCGGGGTATAGCCTTCAATCTGCTTGCCTACTATGGATACTATGTAGCCCTGATATACCTTGGGCCTGTTCTTGATGAAATTGAAAAGCCACACCTTGTTCATCTTGCCATAGATGTTGCTTAGGTAGGCATGGGAGATAGGTATCCATTTGGGCTCTCCCGTCGAACCTGAGGTCGTGGCATAGAGGACAGGCTTGCCCTGGAAGAGGATGTCGGTCTCGCCGCTTTTCATCCTGTTGACATAAGGTCGGAAGTCTTCATATTCAGAGGCCTTCACCTGTTCGCGGTACCTTTTGAAAAGTTCCTCGGCGGTGTCGGCCTCCAAAATATAAGAAAAGTTATGTTCTTTGCCGTAAACGGTGTCTTTGCCGTATAACAGAATGGCTCTCAGGCATTTTTCCTGAGACTTTCTGGGATTGCGGCTCGCGTTTTTGAGCTTTAGGTATTGTATTCCTCCTGCCGCTCCCAGCAGAAAATTCGGCACAAAGGCCGAGTGCTTGTCTTTTTCCAGTTTCATTTTGCGTCAATTTAGGGTGCAAATTGACGCAAAATTAGCAAAAATTCTCTTAGAGTGTATTGAGAATAGGTTTCATCAGCAATCTGAACTCGTATTCTGCAGCGGGTACGCAGTATTCGGGTCTCGGTTTTGCTCCCCAACTGTTGACGCAGCCGAGGCCGTTCTGCTTCAGTTCCAAAATGACGTGGGTCTTGCCGTCAGGACGGAGTTCCAGAGAGTGGAATTGGGATGTAAAATTCCTTCCGCGCACTTTCTTGAGCTCGGGGTCAAGCTCCTTGTCTTTCTCGGAAATGTCCATATCTTTCCTTGCGAAGGGCAGGGCAGATGCTCCGAAGGTGGTGTCAGGGCAGGAATACTCTATGCCGAAGCCGCTTTGGTTCTTGACTTGGAACCACTGCAGGCTTGTATGGCTGCCGGATTCCTGGGGACGCGCATAACCGTAGTGATATTGGTCTGCCACCATTTGGTTCCAGATTCCTACGGATGCGGCGGACTGCCTGTCGGAGTAGGTCTCCCAAGGACCTTTACCGAGGAAGGAAATGCGGTCGTAATCACCGTCCACAGCGAATTCCAGACCGAAGCGCAGCATATCCGGGGTTTCTTTCTTGACGTAGTTCATCTTCTCGGTCATCAGTATGCTGCCGTCGCTCTGCCTTTCCCAGCTGAGAGTGACTTTGGCAAAGTTGCCCACGCTGTATTCTACGCTCTGTTTGCCGTCACGGGCAAGGTCACCTTCTTTTGAGATAATGGTGAAATCGGGGTACTGCCACATCTGGGTACCTTTTTGGTGATATTTTGCACCGAGGTCGTTCTCCGTCATAGCTCTGCCGAAGCAGGGGAGTATGGGCTCTCCGAGCAGCTCTTTTCCTCCGATTTTCCAAGAGCAGAGTGAGCCTGTGGCAGGGTCGAAGGCAAAACTTTCTTCCAGGTCACCAAGTTCGGCCGCTGCGGGCTTGTATTTCTTTTCGCGAAGAACAAGCTGTTCGTGCGCAATCTGCTGTCCGGCTTCAATGAGGCCATCCTTCTTGATTAGGACGAAGCTGAGATTGAGCCTGAGCGCTGCGGCCTCTTTGTAAGGCTCAACTTCGGATGCATCGAAGAGTTTTACAAGCTGTTTTGTCTGCGGAGCTATCGCGGGCAGGGCGCAGAAGCCGCTGAGTACAGTGCTCTGGCTGTGGAGATCACTGTCAGCAACGAGTTCCCAGCGAACTCCCGTATTGGAAAGGTCCTTGAAGAAGAATTCATTGTAAATTTCAATTGTGCCGGGTGTGTCGGCAGAGCTTGCCCATATGTCCTGATACTGGTACTGCACCTCGTGTGCGTGGGGATGATATGAGCGGTCTGCGGCAATTATACCATTGCAGTTGAAGGAGTTGGAACTGGTATCGTAGTTGTTGAAGTCGCCGCCGAAAGCATATACGTAGCCGGTGGTCGAGTTCTTCCATGGCCATTTGATTGCCTGGTCAGCAAAGTCCCAGATATAGCCTCCCTGGTAGCCGGGATACTTGCGCACTAGGTCCCAGTATTCTTTGAAACCGCCCATCGAGTTGCCCATTGCGTGGGCGTATTCGCACTGGATGAAGGGTATCTCACCGTTGATTGCAAAGTTCTCTGACTGTGAGTAGTTGTAGTACATCGGACAGAATATGTCGGAGAAGTAGCCGGGGTCGGGAAGATGGGGGTTTTTGTTGATGAAGTATGCCCTATTCTGGTTTTCGTATTGCACGGGACGGGTCTTGTCCACACTCTTGATGTGGTGGTAGCAGGCTGCGAAGTTGGGGCCGTCGCCGGCTTCATTGCCGAGGCTCCATACTATGATGCTGGGATGGTTGCGGTCTCTTGCCACCATTCTGCTGACTCTTTCAAAATGGGTGAGGGCGTATTCGGGATTCTTGGCCAGGGTCTTTTCTTTGTAGCCCATGCCGTGGGACTCGTTGTTGGCTTCGTCCACTACATAGAGTCCGTACTGGTCGCACAACTCGTACCACTGGGGGTCGTTGGGATAGTGGCAGGTGCGTACGGCATTGATGTTCAAATCCTTCATTATACGTATGTCGCGTATCATCTCTTCCCTGCTGACAACATAGCCTCCCATCTCGCTGAGTTCGTGACGGTCAGCACCTTTGATGAGTACGCTCTGCCCGTTGACCAGCAGCTGCTTGCCCTTGATTTCTACGGTCCTGAAGCCGAACTTCAATTCTGCTTCGGAGCAGATGCCCTTGCGGTTCTTAGCCACAGCCTTGAGCGTGTATAGGTTGGGCTGCTCCGCGCTCCAGAGCTTTGCGTTCTCCAGTTTGCCCTTGGCGGCGCTGGGCTGACCGTCAATGAACCATTCCACTTTGGTGATTCCCTTGGTGGTCTTTGCGCTGAACTCGTAGTTGCCCCACATATCGGCGTTGACATTGATGTCGAGTATCCTTTCTTTGGGCAGAGCCTTGACCCATACGCCTCGAGCTATGCCGCTGAAGCGCCAGAAATCCTGGTCTTCCATATATGAACCATCGCACCAGCGGAATATCTCCAGCGCAATGGTGTTGGAGGCTCCGAACTTGACGTAGCGGGTGATGTCGAAGTCTGCCTGAAGTTTGCTGTCTTCCGAGTAGCCGGCTTCCACTCCGTTAATCCATACTCTCACATTGGACGTGGCCGAGCCTATGGTCAGGATGATGTCGCGGCCTTTCCAGTCTGCAGGCACATTGAAGCTCTTGCGGTACTGTCCCACGCGATTGTGCTTTTCAGGCACGAAAGGAGGGTTGTTGTCGTAGAAGAAGAACCAGGGGTAATCTGTGTTGGTGTACACCGGGTCGCCGAAGCCGTTGAGTTCCCAGCATCCGGGTACGGGCATAGTGCCCCAGGAACTGTCGTCGGTGGAAACTTTGAAGAAGTCCTTTGACCTCTCCGAAGGTGTGGGGTAGCCTTTGAATTTCCAGGTTCCTGCAAGGCTCATCACCGGGTCAGGGGTATGGAAACTGGCGTGCATTTCCAACCTGTTGCGTTGGTTTACCTGAGGGTTCTGCCAGTCTTCAACGGCATTTGCTTTTGCGCTGGGGAGCACAATGGCAGCCAAAAAGGCGGCCAGAGAGAGGATTTTTGGGTAATTCATATTTGTATTTTGTACTGGTATGTCTCTATTTTTCAAGACGAACAATGGCAGAACAAATTTAGCAATATAATTCTGCAATATGAAATTATTCCTATCTCTGGGTTTCCGCTCTGAAAATTCCTTCTAGTCTATTGCCGTACCGAGATATGTCAATTTGACATCGTCCAGCAGAACGCGGGCTTGTCCTGTCGATACACCTGAGGCTCTTTGAGTGTAGATTGCCACTTTGTCGCCCGGTTCGAGCGTCAGTTCCACATTGTGTTCATTCCATTCCAGACTTTGTGAAGGAGTGATTGTGAGGGCATTCTTGATTGTGTAGGTATTGGCGTAGGTCCCCTCTGAGTTGAGACTGCCTTCAGGAGTGCTTATTGCCATTATTTTGAGGCGGATATTGTCATTGGCCAGGGCTCGGTAGGGGTGAGTCTTGAAGCTTACGCTTACTCTTGACTTGTTTTCCAGACATTTTATGGCCGGGGTGACTATCCCGCCGCATTTGTTCCCTCCGCCGAGTTTGACATAACCGCTGCGGCTGCAAACACTGGATGGGGATGCATCTTCGGAGATTGAAGCCCAATCCTTCAGACAGGTGCCGCGCTGCTTGTCAGTCCTGTTTGACCATTGTTTCGGGCGCGTGCCCGAGAGTTTTGGAGGATATATCCCGATAAATGTTGAAAAATGTGCTTTCTGTGTGCTAAAAATTTTTTTCGGGGGCAGATTGTTTATATATTTGCTCCGCGTAATGGCCTGAATTGAGCCTGTGCAATATATCCATGTGCATCAGGTTGTCCCTTTCAAGGGGATTCTTGCCGTTTATTATGGCGGAGGCAAGTTGGGAGATGGTATAGAAGGACTGAAGGGGGATGTTTCGGGTCACAAGATATTCCACCAGACCCTCATTCAGGGCAGCAATGTTCTTGTCGAGGTTGTCGAAGCCCACTACGTGGCGGTCCGCACAAGGGTTGCTCCGAAGGTAGTCGGCGATAAGGTGGACACGGGAATTGGCCATAATGATGTGCCTGATTTCCTGATGCTCTTTGAAAAATGTGTCGAGAATTTTATGGGTCATCCCCGGATTGTGCGGAGGAATGAATATAGTGTGCATCCTGCATCCTGGACAGTTCCTTGTTATATAGTCGCTCACGCCCTGTCTCCTGACCTTGTTGGGGTCGGCTTTATGGTCCGAGTCCCGGATAAGCCTGACAATGGCGATGTCCTTGACTTCCATCCTGTGTGTCAGCAGGTAAGCCCCAAGGTAACCGGCCTCGTAAGGGTCTGCCCCGAAATACAGGCTGTAGTTCAGCCCTCTTATCTTCTGGTCCACGAATGCGTAGGGGATGCCGGCCCCGTCAAGTTGCCTGGCAAATTGCTCCACTTCTTCCGCGAAGACCACGTTGGTGATGACTCCTGAAGGCTTCGAGGCGAGAATCTTGCTGCATTCTTCCTTGAATGACGAGATGTCGTCCGGGTCGAAAAGGTGTATGTCGGTCCTGACTACGCAGGTTTTGATGGCTTTGGCTCCGTCGGTGAAACCATTGCAGGCTACACTCCAGTAGTCGCCCTGCTCGAAGCGGGGGATGAGGCAGGCGATAGTCAGCTGTTTGCGGGAGGCCAGCATGGAGGCATTGGGATTGGGGCTGTAACCCAGGCGGCGGATGACATCGTTTACCTTTTCTTCCGTCTGCCGGGATACACCTCCGCGGTTGAAGATTACCCTGTCCACCGTCGCCCTGGATACACCTGCTTCTTTGGCTACATCATAGACGGTAGGGATATGCTCTGTATTGTTCTCTGACATTTTTCAAAAATTGTGAATACAAAAGTATTCAATTTTTTTTGAATCTTTTTCGGGCGCGTGCCCGTAAAAATTGGAATATAGAAGGAAAGAATGGTGGGAGAAGTTTCGCAAGTCTCACCAACTTTCAGAACAACAATTACTTAGATACTTGTGAAACTTGATTTTTAAAACAATTGATTATGGATTCAAAAGAACGCATAACGAAGGCTCTTGCCCTTTCGACGGATACCAGGGTTTTCGAGATGGGCACCGGAGTTGCCGGGATGATTCCCGAAATCTTCCGCAAATTTTTCACCGGCAGGAAGGCCGTGGTTCTGGCCGATGTACACACTTTTCCTGTATTGGGAGAGAAAGTGTACAATATTTTGGTTGAAGCCGGCATTCCTGCGGACAAATATATAATAGGTAAGGAGAGTTTCCACGCAGATTGGAAGTATGTGGAGATGTCCGGGTGTATCATCCGGGGAGAATATGAAAAGGCAAAGGCCATAGAGGATGATGCAGAGCATATTGAGTCTGATCCTGCCGAGGCCTTCCGCGAGCCTTCTGATGAGTACAATGTCCTCGTTTCAGTAGGTTCCGGCGTAATCAATGATTTGTGCAAACTCTCTTCTCACCATCACGGACAGTCCTACATATCAGTGCCTACGGCAGCATCGGTTGACGGCTATTCGTCTTTTGGGGCTTCCATTACCTACGGCGGGGCAAAACAGACCTTCACCTGTCCGGCTCCTGTGGCCATTGTTGCCGACATTGATGTGATTGCAGCTGCTCCAAAGAAGATGACTGCCGCCGGTTATGCCGACCTTGCCGCCAAGATTCCTGCCGGGGCAGAGTGGATGATTTCCGATTTTGTAGGTACTGAGCCCATCATTCCTGAAGCCTGGCACATGCTACAGGATTATCTGGATGATTTCCTGGCAGACCCCGAGGCTGTGGCAAGGGGTGACCGCCAGGCCATAGCCGACCTTTTTGAAGGCTTGACTCTCAGCGGTTTTGCCATGCAGGCCGCCCGTTCTTCCCGACCGGCTTCCTGCTGTGACCACCTTTTCAGCCATATTATGGATATGACCGGACACCGGTACAAGGGTGAACTCCAGTCGCACGGTTTCCAGGTGGCCATAGGCACTCTGACCATGTGTGCGGTATTCGATGAATTCTTCAAGATGGATCTGACTTCAATGGATGTGGATGCTCTTGTGGAGAGTTGGCCGACTTTGGAGCAGGAGCAGAACAGGGCTTTGGAACTGTTCAGGAATTTTCCCGCACCTATGCTCGGCTACAATGAGATAACCAAGAAGTACGAGGATGCTGACAAGGTGCGCAGTGAACTGACGGCCCTCAAATCCTGCTGGCCCGAATTCAAGGAAAAACTTCAGGGACAGGTGTACAGCTTTGCGAAGATGAAGAGCCTGTTTGCCGCTGCCGGAGCTCCCTGTGACCCTGCCGACATTGGCCTGAGCCGTACAGCCTTGAGGGACATGTTTCCCCTGGTCCAGATGATGCGCTTCCGTTTCAACCTGCTGGACCTTGCCAAACGCGCAGGCGTATATGACCGGATAGTTGACCCGCTCTTTGCCGCAGGAGGCTCCTTTGAGATACGATAACCCATATATCAGCATACAATGAAAACCAAACACAGTTTCAAGCATTGGCAGTGGCGTGTCATCATAGGTTCGATGATAGGCTACACGATGTTCTATTTTGTAAGGAAGAACTTTTCTTTTGCCATCCCTGCCCTGGGTGCGGAATACGGCATAACCGATACCAGTTTCGGCGTAATTCTGACCCTCGTGGGCCTGATTTACGGAGTGAGCAAATTCATCAACGGTTTCATTGCAGACAGGGCCAATGCACGCTGGCATCTGGTCATTGCTCTCAGTGCCTGCGTGGTGCTGAATCTGGCCTTCGGCTGGAGTGCCGACATCTCCAGGTTGATAACAGGGTGCAGTGACGGACCTGATTTCGTGAATGCTATGGTCGCCTTCATGGCGGTCCTGCTGGTGTTGAACAATGTTTTCCAAGGGGCGGGATTTGGACCGTGCAACAGGTTGATGGTCAACTGGATACCTCCAAAGGAACTGGCCACCAAGATGTCTTTGTGGAATATGTCGCACTCCATAGGTGCCGGTATAGTGGCCGTCATCTGCGGTTCCATAATCGGCGGAATGGGAGCGGATTTGTCTGCTGATCCTCAAGTGCTGTCGTCCATAGCAGCCAATCTTGGTACAGATGTTTCAGACCCGCTTGTGACCACCTCCGCATCCCACGTAGGAGCCTGGCGCTGGTGCTTCTGGATTCCTGCACTGATTGCTGCTGCAGGTGTGATTTTCATTCTTGTCACTTTGAGGGATACTCCTTCGTCGGTAGGCCTGCCGGAACTCCCTGACACAAAAACCGAACTGGACGGGAGCGATACCGGCGAGAACTACCGCAAATTCGTAATCCGTAAAGTGTTCAAGAATCCGGTTGTATGGATAATCGCCACCACTGCCCTTATGTTATATATAGTACGTTTTGCCGTGCTGGACTGGGGTCCGAAACTGCTACAGCAGGGCGAGAACAAACTTTCTCCCTCCCTTGCAGGCTGGACTATAGGCATATTCGAGATAGCCGGCTGTCTGGGTATGATTTCGGCAGGCTGGATAACCGACCATGTATTCAAGGGCAAGGGCCAGAGAGTCTGTGTGATTGAAATGTGTCTGACGGGTCTGTGCCTGCTGGGCATACATTTCCTGCCTGACGGCTCCAATCCGGTGTATATGCTTGTCCTTCTTGCACTTGCGGGGTATTTCCTGTATGGTCCCCAGGCCCTCTTCTGTGTCATTTCCGGCAATCAGGTTACCAAGAAGGCAGCTTCTGCCGCAGGTGGTTTCATCGGTCTTTTCAGCTATGCCAGCGTCATCTTCACTGGTGCGGGCGTGGGCTTCCTTTCGGATACCTATGGCGACGGCTTCTGGAACAATATTTTCCTGATTATGGCCGGTGTGGCAGTTGCGGGTGCACTGCTCATTTCGGTGTTGTGGAATATAAAGGATGATGGTTATGTACACGATGAAAATTAGTTGCATTGCCCTGCTGGCTGCTCTGCTTCTTTCAGGGAAAACCACTGCTGCGGCTGCGAGTGTTGCTGCGGCTGATGTGGATGCGGCTATGGCTGCAAGTGTTGCTGCGGCTGATGTGGATGTTGTTGCAGGCGTAGCTGCGGGCGTAGATGCTGCTGTGGGTGGAAAAGCAGGGGAGGTGGCACGGAAACGCAGTGCCATAGTGCGCCGGAGTGAGTATCTGGGGCCGCTCAAGGGGTTGAACCACAGGCAGAAAGGGCATTCCTACCAAGGTATGGATGTGTATGGACATTATGCAGTCAGTTGCCAGAATCAGGGTATTGCCACTATTTATCTTCTTAGCAAGGATACTTTTTCGAGGACAGCGCAGTTCAAATTGGCCAGTTTCAATTCCCGCAACCACGCCAATGTGGCTTCCTTCGGTACGGAGAA
>JAEDMF010000058.1 GCA_016303175.1 Bacteroidales bacterium | reverse complement strand
GTCCAAACCAGCATAATTGAATTCACGTTCTTTTTGAATATCGTGCGATATAGCATCTTTAAGTTCGAATGCATAGCCGTAGCTGACTGTGTCACCATCCAGGACCCATTCATTTTTTATTATTTCGTAGTCACGAATAACACCAGCGTATTTGAATATACCTGTAAAGATTCTTTTGTGAATGGATGTTAATCCATAAATAGAGAATGTGAACGAAGGCTCATTGAGGATACGAGCAATGTTTGCAGATGCTTTATCGGCTTCCTCGACTTCATCTTCTTCTGGTGTACGATTGGTCTTTGACTGATAATAGATGTCGATGAGTTCCTTAACCTGCTCGATGGTAATATCTCCCTCAATATGCTTAGCCGCAGTCTCATTCAGGTACTCAGATGTTTTCAGTCCATCAACGGCCTGAAGGCCAATAGCGGTTTTCCAAGCCTCAGCCCTTTCCTTACCGCCAGGTTCACCCATTCTTATATATGTGTCAAAGTCAATCATATCCCAAAGATACGAAATTTACCTGATACTTAGCCTGCATTATTTATAGCCGCCACGCTTTGTCTTCTCGGTAACCGTTCGATCAGTTAGGATTTTCCCGGAGCCACACAGATTTTACGTCAAAATCAGTTCGATGTGCCTGAAGGCAGCACTAGAAGATGGTTAGAAGACACAGGATTGCGCGATTTTTCAAGTGCGGAGCGCAGCAGTGTCCTCTGTCGCAGTAGCAATCAGAATATGTTCACCTCGATTTTGGCCACAACCCTTTGCTGATGATTCCAGGAACCGGCCTTGTACATAAATGAATGGAATATACGCACTTCTTCACCGGTGGCCTCGTAGGAGGCAATCGCAGTGTCAAGCCAGTTTGCAGATATCCTTTTGAGTTTCACGTTCCCTGCAAGTCCGGCGATGAAGTCATCGATGAAGGCCTCTCCGATATCGAACAGTTCCTTGCGGGACAGGCGGTTCTCCAGACGAGTCATCGTAAGCTGGGAAGCAAGGTCAATCTCGTCCGAAGCAGACCTGCCGGGACACTCTGCGTGATGTTCAGGTGCAGCTTGGCTTCGTTCCCGTACCGAAGCAGAGGCCTCGGAAGGGATGGCGGGACATCTGCCAGACCAAAGGTCCAGACGTTGATGTCTGTCCGTCTTGCGGGCTTGGTCATTTGCTGCTTGTTGCCACGATACCAAGAATACGTTCCCTCAAAGCGACTACCGCCTATGCTGACATCGCAGTCCCTTCATACGATGGTCATCGGCTTGAAAACGCTCTGTTTCAAGCCTGGCGGAGCTGTGACCATCACTCTGAGAATGTATCATACAGTCATTGATAATAGGTATCAGCACTCTTGCGGCCTTTATGATATAGGAATGAAGACTTCGGTTGACGTTGCCAGGACAATGACATTTGCAGTGATGGTGTTCTGCCATTTTACAATCATCTTCAGCATCAGATCCGGCCACAATTGGTTCACTTACAAGATGTTCACAAACAGATGGCTCTGGCTTACGATTGCATTTGTGACCGCGCTCACATTGCTCGTGCTCCTTGTTCCGGGAATGCAGTCACTCTTTAAGTTTGCCCCTTTGACGTCAGGTCAGTGGTGGACTGTAATCGGACTTTCATTCGGCGTACTTGCCTTAAGTGAATTGTTCAAACTGGTTACACGCAAATTTAGTAGGTTCTGTGCTTGAGACTGCGGTAAAGCTGGAACAGTTCCAGGCAGCTGCGGCGCTCGACTTCGGTCATAAATCCCGCCAACTTGTCCCGACCTCCGAATATCTTGTCGAACTTGTCGTCCCGGAAGCCTATAAGCCCGTTGTCCTCGATGGTGCATCCATAATAGATTTTGTCGATATTGGCCCACATGCAGGCGCACAGACACATATGGCAGGGTTCTCCGGTCGTGTAAAGGATGCATCCTGACAAGTCGAAGCTGTGCAGTTTCTGACCCGCGGCCCTGATTGCCTCAATCTCGCCGTGGGCGGTCGCGTCGTTGTTGAGCAGCACCTTGTTGTGCCCTGTGGCAATCACTTCTCCATCCTTCACAATCACTGCCCCGAAAGGCCCGCCGTGATTGTTTAATATCCCGGTCCGAGCCTCCTCTATTGCCATCTGCATATATTTGCTGTGCATTTCTTCTTCCATTTTGTCTATTGTCATTATAATGCAAATGTAAGAACTTCTGTGCAAATCTTAACTTTTTCTTATAAAAGTATTAAAGGTGTTGTGACACCACAAGAAAAAAGCACGCGAGAATTGCGTGCTTTTTTCCTGTGGTGTCACCGGGAATCGAACCAGGGACACAAGGATTTTCAGTCCTTTGCTCTACCAACTGAGCTATGACACCGTGTTTGGGATTGCAAAGGTAACAAACTTTTTGGAATTTGCAAAACTTTTAGCAGTTTTTGTTCAATAGAGTGCCGAATTCTCGTGTTTGCAGACTATGGACAGCCTATAGTGGGTCAACGTCCACGGTAATGTGGGAAAAGTACTTGCGGCTCTTTTCAAACTCGGCAAGCAGGGCCCGGAGCCTCGCTTTGCGTTCGCGTAGCAACTTGTCTTTAGCAAAAATCAATCGCAAACCATCACTGCTCGGCATTATTCTGCATAGATTTTCAGCCATAATGAGGGCACTCAATTCTTTTTCCATTTTTTGCTGCCTGTCCGGGAACGGGTCGCTGAACTTTATGTCGATAAGACGGCTGTATGGGGGCAATCCGAAAGATTTTCTTTCCTCCAGCAGGGGAGTTATGCCATTTCTCACAGCACTGAATACAGGGTGGGTACTCTCCCGTGTTATTATGAATATTTTTGGGGAGCATTCCTTCTTTCCTAGGCTTTCCATCTGTCCCCCGGCACCGGCGATGGTCTGGAGGGCTTTTTCGTCGGCGCGGAAGTCGTTGCGTCCCAGAAGTGCATCAACTCCGTAGATTGCAAGGCATTGTGTTCCTTCGGGCAGAGGTTTGCCGACAAGGTCGTCGCTGACGAATACCTCTGGAGCAAACGTGGCTTCGAGTCCCGGCAACAGCTCTTCAATTTTCGGGAAGAGTGCTTTGCGAGGCTTGTAGAAGGCGGGTGTGCAGGCGTTTGCTTTGCAGTAGTGGATAAGTTTGAGAGGAACTTGGCCAACCATACCTCTTTTGCGCATCTCTGCTACAGTGTCAATGACTTCATATTCCACTGTAGGTGCATCAGTTTGGCAGATGGAAGTGTAACGCCCTGTCATACAGTTGTATATGCTCTCGAGCGAGGGGGTTGCGCTGCTTAGGATTATGGGACAATGCATTATGGAGGCGAGCATCACTGCGGTGTCTCTGGCATTGTAGCGTGGGGCAGGGGAGACCTGTTTGTAGGAGCTGTCGTGCTCGTCTTGCACCATTATGAGGGAAAGGTTTTTGTGAGGAAGGAAGAGGGCGGAACGAGTTCCAAGGATGATGTAGCTTCTGTTGCTTCGTATTGCTTCCAGCGCAGCCCTTTTTCTCGCAGGGGTTAGGGCGGAAGTCCATACTACGAGTCTGGAACCGAGGTCCTTTTTCAGTTTTTTTTCGAGGGCTTTGGAAAAGGTCTGCTCCGGTACACACCAGAGAATGTTGCCTGAGGTTCGATGGCAGAGGCTTTGAAATATGTCGTTGGCCTGCGGACACTGCAATAGCAGGGGTTTAGGTGCAGTTTTTATTTGCCTACCTGGATTGTCTGCTGGCTCATTCTTTTCGTCCCGTTCCACTGCTTCCGCGCCTGCCAAACCTCCGCTACGACCCGCTCCATCGGCGTTAGCCACTATCTCGGCGCCAGCCACTGCCTCCGCGCCTACCAAACCTCCGCTGCGACCCGCTCCATCGGCGTCAGCCACTGCCTCCGCGCTATCCACTGTCTCCGCACCATCCACTGTCTCCGCGCCATCCATTGTCTCCGCGCCATCCATTGTCTCCGCGTCATCCACTGCTTCCGCGCCTGCCAAGCCTCCGCTGCAGCCCGCTCCATCGGCGTGTATGGCTCTCTCTACGGCATCGGCAAGCGCCTTTGTTTTTTCATCAAGCTCGGGCTCTTTGCCCATAGGCACAAATTCCTCCTTTTTTGACTTTGAAACTGCATTGTCAGCACGCAGAGGAGGGTAGGCAACTTTGTAAACTTCTCCCACAGTACATAAATAGTACTCCGCCGCAGTTCTCCACAATGCCAGCTCTGTCGGCAGAATGGGAGCTATCTTTTCGTCTTTGTAGTGGAACTCCTTGATGGACGATATCTTTATGCCCTCATCAGGCACTGCGTCCGTATGGGAGACGACCGCAAGATAAGGCCGTCCGGCGAAGGAAAGCCACACTCTGTCGCCCTCTTGCACTTCAACCCCCTCGGGAACCTTGTAATATGGCTCCCATTCCAACTTCAGAGGCAGAATTACTTGTATGAACTTTTGCTTTCCTTCCATATCAAAAACTTTCCAAAGATAAGAAACAATGCTTATATTTGTGTTCCCAACAGAATAAATATGTACATCGGAGTAGCTGGAAATATAGGCGCAGGCAAGACGACACTCACACGTATGCTTGCGGAGCATTATGGCTGGATTCCTCATTATGAGCCAGTTACGCAGAATCCTTATCTTGAGGATTATTACTCCGACATAAAGAGGTGGTCATACAATCTCGAAACATATTTTCTAGCTCAACGCTTTCGTGACCTGGTCCAGATTTCCCGCTCCGACAAAGTCATCATTCAGGACCGCACCCTGATGGAGGGTGTCAATATTTTCGTGACCAACAACAAGCGTATGGGTAATCTGTCCGAGAGGGATTACGACACTTATATGCAGTTGTATGACCTGATGATGAGTATGGTGAAGGCGCCCGATATGCTCATCTACCTCCGTTCTTCCATTGAGGGAATAGTCAGAAAGATACAGAAACGCGGCCGAGAATATGAGCAGGGGATAAGTGTGGAATATCTGGCCAATCTGAATGAGCTTTATGAAGCCTGGATTGCTTCATATAAAGGCCGTATCCTCATTTTTGATGTGGATGATATGGATTATGAGAATCGGCCCGAGGATTTTGCTAAGATTACTGACAGGATAGATGCCGAACTGTTCGGCCTATTCTGATGCAGGTTGTTTTTTTGAGGATTACTAAGTGCAGGGGCAGCATCCCTAATTGGCCTGCTTTGCGGTTTTTTTGTCGATAAAGCGACCGATAATGAAAGACAGCCAGGCGAAGAAGAATGAAATGACCGTGCCGAGCAGGGCACCTGTAATGACGTCTCCCAGAAAATGTTTCCCGACCATAATGCGAGAAATGCCCACAAGCGCTGCCCAGACGAAGATAAAGCCGGTGTACCACTTCCAATTGACTTTTTCATCTGTTTTGAGACACATTGAGGTGGACATTGCAAAGCCGAAACTGTTGTGGGCGTGGCCGCTTGGGAAACTCCAGCCTCCGCCTGTCTCAAGCACGCGTAAGCCGGCGGCAAGCATATCCGGGTCGTTGCAGGGGCGTATTCTACCGACAGCCGCCTTGATGAGGTTGTTGACTTGTTCTTCCGCAGCGAAGGCTGCCGCTACACAAGCCACGGCTACAAGTCCTTTTTTCCAGCCCAGCCTCCATATCAGCAATGCAGCCACTACGACATACAAGGGAATCCACACCTTTATTTGTGACATGAAAACCCAAAAGGAATCGAGCCAGGCCGGACTGATGGCGTTCAGCCACAATGTTACGCTTTGGTCAATTCGTTCCATATCAGGTCTTTAAGCTTGTCGATGTTGTAATTGGTTGCGGCTGAGATGAAGATTGTCGGAATTTTGCGGGGCAGGTGCTTCTTGATTTCCTTCTCCAGTTCCTCGTCTATGAGATCGCTTTTCGTGACGGCAAGAATGCGCCCTTTGTCCAGCAGTTCGGGATTATATTGTTTTAACTCGTTCAACAAAATCTTGTAGTCACCGAGAATGTCGTTGCTGTCTGCCGGCACCATGAACAGCAGTATCGAGTTGCGCTCGATGTGCCTGAGAAAGCGCAGCCCTATGCCTCGACCTTCGTGAGCGCCTTCGATGATACCGGGAATGTCGGCCATAGCGAAGGATTTTTCGTCACGGTAGCGCACTATGCCAAGTTGAGGCTCCAGAGTGGTGAAAGGGTAGTCTGCAATTTTGGGCCTTGCGGCACTCACGGCCGAGAGCAGTGTGGACTTGCCTGCATTGGGGAAGCCTACCAGACCAACGTCGGCCAACAGCTTGAGTTCCAGGATGTACCAGCCTTCCACTCCGGGCTCGCCAGGCTGAGCGTAGCGGGGTGTCTGGTTGGTGGCAGATTTGAAGTTGTCGTTGCCCAAACCTCCACGGCCTCCAGGGCACAGCACCTTATACTGGTCAGGCTCATTCATCTCCAGCAGCACTTCCCCGGTTTCTGCATCCTTGGCAACCGTCCCTACAGGCACCTCCAGGATGATGTCCTTGGCATTCTTTCCATGCATAAGAGCTCCGCTGCCAGCCTCACCGTCCTCCGCATGGATGTGTTTGCGGTATTTCAGCGCGATGAGGGTCCAGGTCTGCGGATTTGCATGCAGTACTATACTGCCTCCATTCCCTCCGTCACCTCCGTCCGGCCCTCCCTTGGGAATATACTTTTCCCTGCGCAGATGCGTGCTTCCCGGCCCTCCGTTCCCGCTTCTGAGAAAAACTTTTACGTAGTCTATGAAATTAGAATCGGCCATAACTTTCGTATTGTCAGTAAATTAGCGAAACTTTAAAGTCTCTCGTGCAACAGATATGCAACAATTTTTGTCGAAAAATCAAAAACAAACCTCATAACAAGCATAAATTTATAAAGTTGCTTTGTTGCACGAATATTGGTCTGTTGTGGCCAATTTATGTCAAGTTTCATCCTTCTGACGTGCAAAGATAGTGAATTTGCGTGATACTGAAATCGTTTGACCATATCTTATGTATGATTGTATTCGACATACGCAAGAAACCCTCCGAAGACTTTTACATCTACGGAGGGCATTCTTTCAGTACCGGCCTTGCGGCCTACGGACTAGTCCTCACTGTACGTTGCCAGCGCAAGCATCTCGCCTGACTTCTCACCGGTGGAGGTGTTGACGTAAAAGTATTTTACGAACACCTTCGGGGCTCCGGTAGAAGGAGCGCCATACTTGTTGTCGTACGCGGTCTTGAGAGCGATGGCGGTGGTTACAGGAGTCTGCGGAGCGATGAACTCGGCAGCTTTGCTGTAAGCACGGCTGATACCGTTGCTCTGAGGAGCGGAAGCGCAGATGATGAGCTTGATGTTGGTCACACTCGAAGGGATTGAATCCAGCTTGAGAGTGAAGACCTCATCAGACAGCGTGAGGGTGGCAGATGCAGGAGCATCGAGCCCAGTGAGGGCAGGAGGAGTCTCCATAATGTCACCACCGCAGAAGACAACCCAGTAGTTCAGACGCATAAACAGGTTGGAGCCTGTAATCTTCGTCTTTGAACCGAGAACCGAACGGGCCTCTGCAGAGAGAGCTGCGGAGTTCCACGCCAGGATCTGGGCGTTAGTGAGAGACTGCCAAGCCTGAGAAAGCTTCTTGAAGATGGCTTTCACAGATGCCTGGTCGGAGGTACGGACGCTTCCACCATAACCACGGTTACGGATATACTTGCGTCCACGAGTCTTTGCCGCAGTTACGCCTTTGGCGGAACCGGACATTTCCTCGAATGCGATAGAAGGTAAGTACTTCATAATGCAAGATTTTTTAAAGGGTTAATGTATATTGGTGATTTGTTGTTTCTATTCGGTTTCTGCTTTCCTCGGAACATAGACAATGAATCCGCAGTACTGAAGCTCGTGCCATCTTGATTCAGGATGAATGAGCTCACATGAAAAGACATTGTCGCGGACCTCGACACGGAACATCTCTGTACCGACAGAAGGCGACATCGCTTGATTGTCCATCATAATGATATCGAAGTCCTCAATTTCAGGAAGGCCGCTGATTTTGAACGACACCGGAGTGTCACCATCAGTCTGCTCGAATCTGGAGAAAGTGACGCCGAGGAATACCCATTCGTCATTGGCTGTCCAGTAGGACTGTCCCGTGCTGATACTCCCCACCTTATCGGTAAGCGAAAGATAGTTGCGAGCCATCTTCACTACAGGAGCCTTGACATTCCTCGGTACATAGGAGTTCGAGAACACCAGGGTGATAGTTTCATTGTCATCGAAGGCTGTGACTTTCTCCACCACTATGGTGTTCTTGTCCTTGATATACGACTTGATGGCCGTGCCGTTCTTCTCTCCGTCTTTGGTGCCGAACATCAGCAATCCCGATATGGAGCTCTTCTCAAGATTGAGGTCCGGGACATAGATTTCGAGTTCGTCTGCGACTTGATATGACGCATTGGTAGGGTCGAAAGTAATCTCCTTATTGAGGATAAGAAGTTTGTGTCCTGAAATGCCGTGAACTGAATCGGACCGGCTCCGAAGTTGTTTCCTGTTGCGATAATTGTATTCATAATCAGTTGCCCTGTCGTACCATCACGGCAGGACAGGGCGTTGGGGAATTGTGCATATAGATACCCGGGTCAAAGGGACCACAGGCCTTGAACTCTTTACCAAAGAGGTAGCTCAGAGGTATCTCGGAGGTATGTAATACCTATGTGATTCCGGCTGCCCTTCAAGAGTCTAAGTTACGAAAAATCTGCGAGTTAACCAAAAGAATTCAACCCTTTGATATAAGCCCAAAGGTGGCGGCGGTAGCCGCCTCCTACCCTGGTAAATATGTATGCCTTTGATGTCATTTTCGGGCGGGCGATGCCGGTGGATTTTGGCAGTACGCGGAAGCGTGCGTCAGTATGGACGGGCTCGGCGGTTTCTGGAGCGTAGGCTTGACGGCGTCAGCCGTGAAGCCGGAGGGACAGGAATCGCGAGCAGGCAAGGCCGTAGGCCGCGGCAGGTGGCGGACGCACAAACGCTGATGCGAGTGATGACGGTGACTCCGCCACTTGCACCAAGCCACGAATAGAAGTATAACGGTAACAACGGTGGGACGTGGGAGTCCGGTAGCCCGGACAAGCTGGTGCGGAGTGTGGAGGCGAAGGGATTGTAGGCGTACAGGCAGCGGAGACTTCAGGCTCCGATGACTCGCCGGAAATCCCGAAGCCGTAACACGGATGCACGAGCGAAGGACGGAATAGCGTTACCGGACACTAACAACTTCCTCTGGCGAGTCTGTGACTGGAGCGATAGCGGAAGGAACAGTCTCGCTTTCCTGCGAGCCCTCGGAAGAGGTGTGCGGAACGCAGTGGAGCACACGTCTGGAGAGGATCGAGCGAGCAGTATAAGACAAGGCGTAGCCTTACCAAGGAGGCTCGGCTCTTGACTCTTTATCTGGAGCGCAGCGGAGGATAAGTAGTCACAGCCGATGCCGACCCGCCCGAAGGGCATAGAGTCCGCCGCCCACGAGCGGGGAACGGACACTCACATAAGCACTGACGGTCATAGCGAGTGATGCGGCAAAGGGACTGCGAAAGCAGTCCGCGGCGCGAGGATGAGGAAAAGGGGTGCCTTCCTCCTGACGAGCGCCGCTTTATCACGCGGCGGACTCTTCGGACGGGCACACTCACTGACGGTCAAAAGAGGCACAAACACAGCTCCTTAACATAATCTAAATCGGAATGTTCCGATTTAGATTATAATGGGAACCAAAAAGAAATAGGAAGCATCTCCTTAAATCGCCAATATACACGATTGTAAGGCATTTTAAGGTTCCCATTTCGTTTTGAAAGACCTGTCATAATTGACATAAGCCGTATATTGTGTGAACTACACAAAAATCACATAAGAATAT
>JAEDMF010000057.1 GCA_016303175.1 Bacteroidales bacterium | reverse complement strand
ACGCAAAGGTATTGAAAAAAAGAATGTGCGTCAACTGGAAAAAGACTCAAAAAAATATAATTTCAAAAAAAATATGCATATATTTTTGTAAGACTCAATCTTTTCCATTATATTTACTTCCAGCTAAATGATTGATACGGCATCTTTTACTTTAATGTCATCCCTTATTTCGCCTTGGCCGGACATTAGGACCCGCTGGCTAATGTGAATAATAGAATCTACGGGTCTGTATTATAACATATTTTGTTATGGAAAAATTAAAATCAGGTGTCATCCTCACTGAAGGTGAAGAGCTGGTAGCTGAGTTGGAGGCCGAACTCTGGGCGTCCAGTTCAAATCCAATTGCCCAAATCATTGGCGAAATCAACAGAATTATTGGCCTTATTCTTGGATTCAAAAAGAAGGGTTATGTTGTCATTACAAACAAGCGCGTGATTGAGATTCGCCAGAACGTTGCCTGCTGGGTTTTCAATACGGGCAAGAATATCAGGTACGTGCTTCCCAGCAGTGTCAAGGAGGTCGGTTACATCAAGACCGGTACTTTTTGTGGCTGCTTCTGCCAGGCTTATTCATTGTATTATGATGCATTCACACAGCGCACTTCGATTCAATTGAAAGGAATGCATGAGGCAGAGACTGCAGAGCTTGTGAATACTATTTACAAGGTCATCCAGTCAGCTCAGTAATGGCAGACAAGGGAATTTGTTCATTTGGAAGATTCCTATTTCTCAACTTCTATGCTTTTCTCCTGCTTTTCTGCGGAGTGGGCATAGGAGTTGTTCCTTTATACCAAAAGTCTCTGTGGTTTCTCATTCCGCAAATCCTTATTATAGTCGTTTGCCTCCGTGGATGCATAAGCATCTTTTCGTCATGGAACCACAAGAAGAGAGACTATTCCATTTTGCTCCGAAAGAATGAGAAGGGATTGCGGCCTAGTTCATTTTCTGATTACATGCAAGCACCTTGCGGTAGATTACTGGTACTTGTCGTATTGAAGGACCTTGGGAGCCTGTCTTCTTACAAGGCCTTAAAGTCATTGCGCAAACCTTTAAAGGAGCGCATCAAAGATGGCTGTTCTCGTCAAAAAACGGTAGTTACCGTTTACACCCGAGGACAATAGAGCCCTCCGTGATAGTTTTCAAAAAATTATTTGCTTTTTTCTGTGTGACATAGTAAATTTGCGTCCGCATAAACTTCAGGGCAGGGTGAAATTCCCGATCGGCGGTAAAGTCCGCGAGCCGAGAGGCAAGAACCGTTGCGATTACGGTACCGACAGTATAGTCTGGATGAAAGAAGAAGATTTCCGAAAGTGATTTTGGAATCAATGCCTTGAATTGTATGCCATAAGTAACAATTTAAGGTTTTTTTTATGAAATCTAATGTGATTCTTATGGGCATCGCAATTCTCCTTGCAGCTGGCTCCGTATCCGCTGCAGCTGATGCCCCCGGCAGAACATCTGCCGCCACCCCCGCGAACCCCGCGGTGTCCGTCATCCCTGCCAGCTCCGCGAACTCCGCGTCAGGCTCGTCGACCTCTTCCGGGCCCGAGGCGTTTTCCCTTCTTGACACTCTGACTCTCAGGGAGGTTACCGTCAGGGCCAATTTCAGCGATGTCAGCCGCAGTGCTCTCCGTCTCGTGACATTGGATGCCGCGAAACTTCAGGAGAAAGCCTCCGCCCGCACCTTTCCCGAGTTGATGAAGGGCATACCCGGCCTTTATGCTACCTCAGAATCAGGTAGTTACGGCGATGCAAAACTGAATATCCGCGGTTTCGGCCAAGACAATATCTCCGTCCTTCTCAACGGCATTCCCATCAGCGGCCTCGTCACCGGGAGTATGTACTGGAACAACTGGATGGGACTTGCTGACGCGACCTATGCCATTCAGGTGCAGAAGGGTGTGGGCGCTTCCCTGCTTTCCGACGGCTCGGTAGGTGGCTCGGTCAATATTATTACCGATACTCCTTCTGAGACTCTTGGCGGCGAGGCCGGTGTCATAGGCTCCCACTTCGGAACGGTCAAGGCCTATGTGAAAATCAGCAGCGGCGCTCTTCCCAAAGGCTGGTCCTTCAACCTGATGGGCTCGTATGTTGGCGGAAACGGCTATGTGGATGCCACCAAGGTGAATTCTTATGCCTATATGCTGAACGTGAGCAAGCGCTTTTCCAATGAGCACAGCCTTATTTTCACTGCCCTCGGTTCTCCCGAGCAGCACGAACAGCGTTCATCAAGGCTCAGCAGCGAAGAGATTGAGAAATACGGCCTCAGCTACAACAAAAACTGGGGTATGTTGGGTGGCAAACCCTTCAATATGAGCCTGAACAATTACTATAAGCCGTATTTCACCCTCCAGCATATATGGAACGGCGAGCGCATTTCGATGAAGAACTCCGTTTATGTGGCCATTGGCAACGGAGGCGGCCGCTGGTCTGAGACAAAGGGCAGGCCCCTTTCGTCCTATGTCGGCACCGACGGTCAGATTGATTTCTATTCCGCCCTCGCAGCCAACCGTAATGCCGACGGATCTTCGGTGAACATCCTTACCCAGTATATGGCAGGCCATACTCACGCCGGCGCAATCTCCAGTTTGGAGTATAAACTTGGGAAGGGCTTCACCCTCGGAGCCGGCCTTCACGCCCAACTCTACCATACTTGGGAAGGGGAGCAGATTACTGATCTCCTGGGCGGCGATTTCTGGTATGAGGACTATGCAGGCAAGTCTCTTGCAGGCCAGGCAGGGCGTGTGAGCGAGAAGCAGGTGGGCGATTATGTCCGTACCGACAACGGCAAGCGGATATATCACGGAACAGCTTATCTTTCAGCTTCTTATGAATCCAAGCGGGTAAACGCCAACCTCGGCATGTCCCTCTTCGGAGCCTCTGTCCGAAGGTGGGATAAGTACAATTACATCGGTGACGATGTATGGAGCAAGGCAGCAGGAGGCGTGGGCGGCAGCATCAAGGGAGGCGTGCTTTTCAAGGCAGGCAAGGGCCACAGTGTCTATGCCAATGCGGGATGGTACAGCCGTCTGCCCTACAGCAATGTATGGTTTTCTTCCGGCAACAACGAGGTGACCAAGGGAGTGAAGAACGAACAGAATACCCTCGGCGAACTCGGCTGGCGTTGGGTATGGGGAAGCGGCAATCTGGAACTTACCGGCTATGCAGCATACTGGAAAAACAAATCCCTGATGTCATCCAAGTACAGACAGTACGACTCGGACGATGTGAAATATATGATAACCGGACTGGATGCCTTGCACTACGGAGCCGAATTGAGCATTTTTCAGAAAGCGGGAAGGTGGCTGGAGTTCAATGCCTTTGCCTCAATAGGAGATTGGCGCTGGAAGAACGACGTTCAGGCCACAATCTACGATGATTACTCCGGCGTGGAAATAGGTACTGTGAATGTATTTTGCGACGGTCTGCCTGTTGCGGATGCACCTCAGACCCAGGTCGGAGCCGACGTCAAGTTCCTGATTCCCTTAGGGTTCAGCATAGGTGTAAACTGGCAGTTCAACGACAGGATGTATGCCGATTTCGACCCTACGACTCGCACGAATCCCGATGACAGGGCGACTTCGTACCGCATTCCCGGCTACCATCTGCTCGGCGCGGATGTGGCGTGGAAGGGCTCGTGGGACCGCTACAGTGTCACTGTCTTCGCCCAAGGCAACAACCTGCTCAATACCATATATATAGAAAGGGGCAAGGATGGAGCAAATCACGACCTCGCGACCTTCAGGGGTTTCTGGGGTCTCGGCCGCAATTTCACTGTAGGTTTGCGCTTCGGATTTTAGCGTCATTAAGATTCGGTGCTTTAGAGTCTGAGTACCTTCGCTTCAGGAAGTTGTATTGGGGTAAATGCCTCAAAACAACTTCCTGTTGATTGTTTTTGGCTCCATAATGCAGGCGTTGTGAAAAAAAACGCCTATATTTGCAGTTGCTACAGCGAAAATGAAACCTCAACCAACTCATATTCTTTTCGTTGCGGCACTGTTATGCCTCGCATCCTGCCACAAGGATGACAAACTCGCTGAGCCCGGCGTGCACAGCGTGTGTTTTGCGACAGATGCCGTCACCAAAACGATTCTTTCTCCTGATGCCTCTCGCGTGAGCTGGGCGGCCGATGATGTCCTGTCCCTCTGGGCAAGCGACCTGCAGGGCAATGCAGTATTGACCAACCAGAAATTCGTGGTCTATGGCCTGGATGGTACAAGGGCTGTATTCACCTCTAATCTTCCGGAGGAGATGGCTCCGGGCCTCTATAATTACATTGCTTCCTGCCCGTCTCCATCCTCGCTCAGCGGCAGTGTGGCTCGTTTCGAACTCCCTTCCCGTCAGGACGGAAGGCTCGGCTCCGGTGCCGACATTATGCTCTCCTCTATGGAGACCGGTCATCAGTTGGGCACCCTCAACGGCTCCGGGGGAATGACTAGGCTGAACCTCAATATGCACCATCTTGTGCATATGCTAAAGTTCTATTTGCCAGAAGGCAGCAACGGTCTTAACGGCGAACCCGTGAGCAGAATGGCCTTCACCATAGACAGGAGCGGTGCCGGCAGCATTGAGGTGGACCTCTCGGCCCCCGATGCAGCCCCGGTCTGCACACCCGAAGCAGGCTCGGTGATTCTGGAACCGGCAGAGGCTCTGACTCCCTCCGCCTCGGCGCAGGAACGCAATTATTTGTGCGCGGCTGTACTGCCGGCGGATTTTACGCAGTACGATATGCTATGTGTTAAGTTGTACAGTGCCAATTACAGTGCAACTCTGGACCCCATACCCCTTGTCGGCCGAAGTTTCAAGGCCGGCCACAGTACTCCGGTGGCCCTTAGGGTGGCTTCCGTCGAAGCTAACTACAACTTCCGCATAAGTCTGAATTCCAACAATATAGGTGAACCCGTGCGCAAGCTTTCCATTTATGCTCCGACAGGTTGCGTATGGGGCGACAACGGCGCTTCTCTGCTTACTCTGGAGAATGCCTCGGGCTTGACACCGGAGGATGTGCAGACTATCATCTTCTCCGATCCCGAGCCCTTCCTTGCCTTTGCGGGCAAGACTCTTTCGGTGGTGTATGATACTGATCACATAATGCTTGTGCAGAATGTTACTCTGCCTTCGCTTGAAGGCCTCCACAATGCCGAGATTGCTCTTGACGCTCCTTATCTGCTCAATGAGGATTTCTCACAGGTGACGGACATTTCATCCAACGATGCCTATTCCGGAGGTTCAATAGCAGGTGACAAGGCGGCCGTGGCTTTCCTGGACGGCTGGAGTGGAGCGCGTATGGGTGCCACCGCCGGAGGATGCATCAGGCTTGCGGCAAGACGCGAAGGTTCCGGCGTAGTGAACAGCAATTATGCTGCCCGGGTTGATTCGGCTCCTTTGGCTGTCATCAAAGCTCCTGTGGACCTTGAATTGAGTTTCGATTACGGGGTGAACAACAAATACAGTTTCAGTTGTGATTTCGGTTCGACCACCTATGTCGGCTATGTCAACTCCAATCAGAATTATTCCAGCGATGATGAGAGCGGAGTTTATGAAACTGCCGTCAACTTCATCACTTCCAACGACAAGGACAGCGACTGGAGTACGCCGCGCAAGGCAAACTTCGTGTTGAGTTCTGTAGAAGCAGGCTCTGACATACGCATATCCTGGCGTACAGTGCCGGAAAAACAGGGTAAACTCGGAAATACCACCAATTGGTTCTATATAGATAACGTTAAGGTGAGGGTTAAGCAATGACAATGGCAAATTTGAAATATACATTGGCCGTTCTGCTTACACTGGGGCTGGTGTCTTGTTCCCGCAAGGGTGAAGAGGCTCGCACTTGTCTAAGTTTGAACGTAAGTACCTGCGACGCTCTTGCCGATGCTGTAAAAAGCAACGTGTCGCAGTGGGTGCCTCTGCCCGCTCCGGAGGATTTTATCCTGACCCTGTGGAATGGTGACAACAGAGAGGTGTGGAAGGGAAAACTCGAGCAGTGGAATACATTAAATGCTCTGTTGTGCGGTCCCTACAGCGTTGAGGCCAGTTATGGGCAAGACGCGGGCGAGGGCCCCGGCAAGCCGTATTTCCGGGGAGTGCATTCTTTTGTCCTCAAAAGCGACACCCCTCTGCAGAGTGAAACGGTTACAGTGGCGCTGGCAAACTGCGTACTCAGATATGAATTTACCGATGCATTCAAGAAATGTTTTTCTGCGTGGAATTTCACAATATCCACAGGCTCGCAGAATATCTTCAATTTAACAGAAACGGTCTCTGAGCCCATCTTCATAGATGCATTCAAATTCACTCTCACGGGTACTATAGTCGGCCAGAACGGAGTTACAGCAACTTTCGGCCCGACGGTATATGAAGACCTCAAACCGGCCACCTGCTATCTCCTGCGCTTCGATGCGTCCCGCAGCGGCAGTGTGGCGACACTTGCAATAAGCTTTGACGACAGTCTTGAAGAGGTCGTCGTTGGCGAGATAGAGTTGAATTGATGGCATCAAACCTGAAAATCTTATGAGAGTTATGAAACACCCGAATATAATATCGCTGCTTGTTCTTGTATTGGCGCTCCTGTGCTCCTGCAACGAGAAACAGCAACCTTACAGCAATGCCCAGAGAGGTGAACTTGTAATTTCAGGAATTTCCGTGGACGTGCAGACCAAGGCTTCCGCCGAAGCTTCGGGTGCCGCCGCAGGCTCTTCTGCCGAGGCTCCGGGAGCCGCATCAGCTGCGCTGGACGCCTACACCATCACCATCAAGGACCGCGACGAGGCTGTGGTTTACAGCTCCGATTGGGCTTCTTTCGTAAAACTTGGAGGCAGGCTGACTCTTCTCGCCGGCAATTATTCCCTGCTGATAAGCTCTGTGGATGGAGAACTGCCTTTATCTGCGCGCAACGCTCCTGTCTATGGCATTTATGACAGCTTCACGATAGCGGCAAATCAGCAGACCGAGCTGGGAGAACTGGTGTGCCGTCTGCTTCAGTGCAAGGTTACGGTAGAGTACAGTGATGACTTCCTTTCCGCGCTTACCGGCGACTGCAAAACGGTATTGACCGTTGCTGCCGGTTCGGCTCTGGACTTCCCTTTGGCTTATAATGGAGGGAATCCTATCTGTGACAATTCAGAAGGCTATTTTGCCGTGAATGAGGACGGCTCCTCAACAATGGAGGTAGTGTTCAGCGGTTTGGTAAACGGCAAGAAGGTCAAAATGACTAAGATGTATACGGGTCTCAGGGCGACTACCTGGCGCCATGTCAAATTCGTCAATAAGATAAATGACGAAGGCAATGCGGATTTCATAATCTCAATAGATGATTTCGTGGAGGATAAGGAGCTGCTCAGCGACGTTTTGCTGCAGGAGAGCATACTCGCTCCGGACCCTGAGGCTCCAAAGGGAGATGGTGGCATACAACTGCTCAGCACCTGTGAATACAGTCTTGATACTCCGATTGTTGTACCCGCTGCGGTAAATCCCTTCCACCTTACGATGAAGGCCCTTGTGCCTGGTAAGGTGTCCAAGTTCAGCGTAATGATTGATTCCACCAACCCCAACTTTGTTTCCTCCGTGGAAATGATTAACGACGGCAGCACCGTGCTCGACCTGGTGAACCCTTCCGCAGGAGCCATATCCGTGTTCACTGACATTCTTCCCTTCCCATACGGGGATGCAGTGCGTGACAAGGAGGAGATTGAGTTCGACCTCAGTGACGCTCAAACCCCTATTCTGGCCTTCCCCGGTAATCATACCTTCGTAATGCAGGTGATGGACAAACAGGGGTGCCGCAAAGATATAAACGTAGTGCTCGTTGTCGAATGAAAAGGAGGATGTTCAACCATTTCAGCTCTTATGCTGCCTCTTTTGTCTGTGCGGCAGCCTTCCTGCTTGCTCTGAATGGGGCTTCTTCCTGCTCCCGCGACCTTGAGAAGGGGGCCCAGTCCGGACGTCAGGGTTGTCTGCGTACAAGGGTGGCTATGGCAAGTTCCGCCGGAGTGAATTCCGACCTTCTTTTGGACGGTAGTGTGGTGAAGATATACAACGGAGACTTTACAGGTCTCATAAGGCGTTATCTCTACAAGGAACTTCCTTCGGAAATAATGCTGGCTGAAGGAAATTACAGGATGGATGTTGAGGCGGGAGAGATTGTCAAGGAGGCGCCAAACAGGGCATCGTGGAACCTCAAGAGTTACAAAGGGTCCAAGCCTTTCGAGATTACTCCCGGCTGTGAATTGTCTATAGAACTCACAGCAGGGATATGCAACGTTGTGAGCGTGGTGAATTTCGACGCTAGTGTGGATACCTTTCTGGAGGAGGGCTACAGTTTTACCGTGGGATGCGACCTTGCCGATGCCTCCAAGTGCTTGATTTACACTGCCTCAGAAAATGGGCGCGAGGGTTATTTCCTGCCTGCTTCAGATGAGTCAAGCCTGTTTTGGGAGTTCAGCGGCAAGAAAAAGGCCGATGGTTCTTCCATAGTCCGCAGCGGCCGTATAGATGATATAGAAAAGGGCAAGTCTTATGTAATGACCCCCAAATATACAAATAAGGACGGTTTTCTCGGTTTCGACCTCAGCGTGGTCACTGACGTTGAAGAGTTTGATGACATCATTATATTCGATCCCGTTTCCACGGGCCTGCTGCCTGTTACAAAGACTGAGGTGTGGGCGGGTCACGCCACCGTGCACGCGTCTGTGGATGAGTCCGAATTCACTGACCCCTCTATTGTTAAACTTGCATATAGCGCAGACGGGTCAAACTGGCTCGAGTGCCCTATGGAAAGGGTTGCCGAAGGGGATTACAAAGCTCTTGTCAAGGGCTTGAAAGGGGCTACAGAGTATGAATGCAAGCTGCTCGTCGGTGGCGTTGAGACTGGCGACCCCATAAAGTTCACCACCGAACTTGACAAACAGTTCCCCAATGCCGGCTTCGAGGTGACCAGCAATGCCGAAAGCGCAGATTGGACCTCCTTCTATGATCCTTCTTCTTCCGATGTGGAGCTTCAGACCAAGTTTTGGGACAGCGGCAGCACTGCTTCTGCGGGTATGTTGGGGCCCGATAAAGCCATCTGCTACTCCGACACCGATGTCCCCGAGGGTACTGGTTCCACAAAATGTGCCAGGCTCCAGACCATAAATGCAGTGGTCAAACTTGCCGCAGGCAATATTTTCACCGGGGAATACTATAAGACCGTCGGCACCAAAGGAGGCATAGTTAACTTCGGACGTCCTTGGAACGGCTCCCGTCCCACAGCCCTACGCTTGTGGTACAGATATGTCGGTGGCGTGGTGGACAAAGGCTGCGACTATATTTCAACGGGAGAGTATGATCTTTTCTATATAAAATTGGCCTTCGGCAACTGGCCCGCATCCAAGTACAAAGGCTCTGCCACTTGCCCCGTGCAGGTCAATACCACCGACGCAAGCACCTTGTACGAGTATCCGGATTTGCCCGAGACCGTGGCCTATTGCCAGATTGAGGAGAGGGGAGACGGCAATCTGGGCCCTTGGAAGCAGGTTACCGTGCCCATTGAGTATTACTCGGAAACTGAATATCCTTCCTTTGTGGTGTTCGCCGCCGCGGCCAGCAAGTACGGAGACAACTTTGCCGGAAGTTATTCCAGCAGACTCTATATTGATAACATAGAACTTATATATGAATAAAAGGCAAGTCATATTGTCAGTGCTCTGCCTGTTCATTGCCATGCCTGTCTTTGCCGACAAGTCCGACAGGGGCATAGCTTCTCTGGGAAAGAAATCCCCCACCTTTATGGAGAGGGGCAAATGGACTTTGGGCGGTTCCTTCAATTGGTCCATGCACAACAATAGCGACTATAAATTCCTTATAATAGAGGGTATAGACACCCACGGGTATAAGTGTAACATCGCACCCTGCCTCACCTATGCTTTCGGCAGAAATCTTGCGGCAGGCCTGCGTCTGGGCTATTCGCGCAACTTTCTCAATATTGAGAATGCATCTTTGTCCGTCGCTGGCACGTCCATAGATGTTACTGACTATTATTACCTCAAACATGCTTTTTCTTTCGAAGCTTTCGGCAGGGCTTATCTCCCTTTGGGACGCGGCGGCCGCTTTGCCCT
>JAEDMF010000056.1 GCA_016303175.1 Bacteroidales bacterium | reverse complement strand
CGAAATATTCCTCCACCTTATCATCACCTCCCAGCTGGGTTCTCACCTGGTCCAGACGCTGGCTGAGTTCCGCCTCCACGACGTCATTGTTGACAGACAGAGAGTCCAGTCTGGCCTGCATCAGGAAAAGTTTCGCCTTCATTATATTTTCCAGAGCCTCGCACCGGCGGTTCCTATCTGATGAAAAACCCTGGGCCGCCATCATCTGGATATCCTGCTCGATGTCGGAAATCATCACCATCTCGCCGCCCACCACGGCCACAACCTTGTCTATCAAGCCTTCGGGATAGTTCTGGGCAGAAAGGGTATAAGAGCCCGCCAAAAAGGCAAGGGCCACAATCTTCTTAATCTTCATCTGTCAAAAAAGTCACATAAAAACCCTCATCGCGGGCCTGTTCAAGCAAGTCCCTCTCAAGACTGAGAGTGAGGAGATATTTTCTCTGTTCTATTATCACGTCCCTTATTGTATGGCGGCAATACTCTAGGGGAGCCTTGCGACCGGAGGGTATGAAATCCACAATATAGGCTATATGCTCGTTGCCTGCCTCATCCACAATGTCAATATAAGAATCCTTGCGGGCTGCAAGCAAGCTGCCATAATCCGTGCCGAACTCCCTGGCAAGAGTGACGATATCCACCCACGACCCGTTGAAGTCCGTATATTTGTCCACTACGGTATAGGCAAGACTGTCCAATGCACATTGGTCATCCTCATTGTCGGAAGCGAGCATCTTCACAAGTTCGTCCCGTATGGGAGTGGTGGCCGGCACACGCACATATCTGGTCTTCAGTATGGGTACGTCCAGAACATATTGCGAGGCAAAGCCCTCGTAGCGGGCGGCAATCTGCTCCGCAGTCACCACAGTGTCCAGATGTGTAGTAATGTAATGCTGCTCATAGCGGTATTTCAGCAGGGCCGCCTTGTAATCTTCCAGCTCCTTCGACACATCCTTCTCCCTCTTGGAAAGATACTTCTCCGCCCTGTCGTTCAGTACCAGCTCTCCCGCCCAGGCATCGACATACTGCCGCGCCATTGCGAGGGAATCTTCGGCCGGTGTGCCTGCGGGAATGAACTTCACTACCTCACTGCGGAAAAGTTTTTTCCGGCCCACCTTGGCCACCACCTTGTCATCGTGCAGCAGCGTACAGGCGCACGTCAGGGACGCGGCCAGCAAGACAATTATGGGAATACATCTGCGCATATTCTGCAAAGGTAAGCATTTATGGAATTTGAAAAAACCGATACGATTTCAATGCTCATACACTGATTTTTCCGGATACAGGCTGCTGAAAGCAGAAAGGACCATACGACGCATATTTTCGAAATGGGCATCGGACAGATGCACATCATTTATACAGCAGAACTTGCGGGTAGGACGGGTCAGGAAGCGGCACAACTTGTCGGCAGAGGTTGCCGCCACGGAAAAATGCTTCTTGGATATACTTCCCCTGCACACCCTGCCCTTATAATACAAATAGTCCAGGAACAAATATTGGTTATAATTTCCGGCCTCCCGGATCCTGGTAATGGACGAGTTCAACTTGGCCTCCACGCGTGAAAAAACTTCCTCACTTGCAGACTTGAGCATGGGCGTACAGATATGCTGCGGCCGGACGAAGACACAGGAAGCCTTCAGGCCCAGGGCTTCACGCGCAAGAGCATCGGAATTGGCACAGATTTGCTTGAACATCCCCAATTTCAATATATGACGGCTGAAACCTATGCGTATGCTGCCGGGAGCCGGGAAGAACTCCTCCTCACGGGAAGGTAGCATAGGGAACATATCATCGTTGAAATACAAGAAACGCTCATTAAGACCGGGGATACGGTGCAGGAAGATTTCTATAGGATTACAGTTAAATGTGGGAAGAAATTCCTCAGGTATGAAGTCCTTGTGCAGCACGACCCTTACCCTGTCACGATTTACCCAAGAGGGTACCTGACTCTCCCTTGCCACCACTAGAAACACATTTTCCACAAAGGGAAGGTTCTTCTCTATGCCCCGCATCAGGAAAGGTAAGGTATCCCAGTCCCGGAAACGCTTGGTCTCAATAGGTTCATCGGTGTAGTGTGCATAATCGGCAAGCCACCCGGGATCCCTGCCGTCCACATAAGTGATTACTATATCCATAGATGCAAATTTACGACTTTTTTGCTAAACTATAATGTTATTAGTATCGTTGTTGTCCTTTATCATACCGGCATTCTATCAACTGTTTCGGAACACGAGTCGATGAATATCGCATTCATACATAACCGCTTCCCGGCAGAGGGCGCAGAAAGAATCACTGCGGACATCGCGGGATATCTGGCTCCCTTGGGAAATTACAAGATATTCGTATATGCCTCCCAAATAGGGAAAGCATACAGAACAAGGAGCAGATTTGCTAAAATTATGTATATTGTTTACCTTTGCAAAACTAAATACCTAATATATGAATCTCAGAGACATTAAAAAGGACATCGAGTATCTTTTGGGCGAATTTATAGATGACTGCTCGCTCTTTCTGGCTTTCAACCCTGACGAGAGCCGCGATGAGGAAATCGCAAAGTTGATTGACGAGGCCGTTGACCTATACAACGAATTGAAAGACAAAGTCAACGCAAAAGTAGAGGGCAACAAAAAGACTTATTACAACGGTATCCGCAAGGAACTCTCCGAAGGTCTTGACTCTCTCTGCGAGAAGCTCAGCGCAGCCATCTCCGCAAAGTAAATTAGCCCGGCTTAGAATTGCAAATCAACCCCGAAGTTCACCACGAAGTTTCGGGGTTTTTGTTGTGCAGGCTGACGGTGGGTGCAGCGCCAGATGAAATCCACCCTGAACAGACGCAGTATATTGGTCAGGCCGAACCCGGCTTCTATGAAGGGCACGGAACCCATATCGGACAATCCGGCGGGCAAGGCCACCAGCGCATTTTCCCCTCTGTTCATCGGGCTCAAATGGCCCCAGCCCATCCTGAAATGAGCCACTTCCCTGATATTCAGCTTCTTGACATAGGGTATCTTTCCGAAGAAAAAGCCCTTGAAATTATGCTCCCACATAAAGTTCATCCAGACATCGGAGGCATACTCCATATATCTCATCGTACTGAATGCGGATTCGTCGAAAATGAAGGTTCCGTTGCCGGGATGAAGATGCAGCATAGGATAAGGCACACGGCCTATTATTCCGCCGCCGGAAAACAGAAAATGACTGCGTCCCACCGGTCCCATACTTACATCATAGCTTATTTTTAGCTCGGGGCGCAGGAAAGGATGGCCTACGCCGTCATAGGAATGAGCGTCAAAATGGTCCAGCCAACTTGCCCCGGCAGTCACATCCAAAGTAATAATGGGAAACTTGGTGTAAAGTGAAGTTTTCTTGAAAGGACCCCGGTGTACGGTCTCTCCATAACTCCATCGCAGGGAAAAAGTACCCTGGGCAGAAGGAATGGAGCGTATGGGGCCGTATGCATCCCTGAAGGGCACAGCCCAATTGCCGAAGTACTGCCTGTACATAAGCTGCCACGCCGTATTGAACGAGGCATTGGCCTCCCAGTCCAGAAGCATCGAAGCGTCCAGACAAGGAAGGGGGTTTCCTGACCATCCGCCTCCAAACAGGGAGGAGAGCAAATTGGCATCCGCGAAAAGCCCCGAACCCCTGCCCAATTGCAGCATATCGTAGCGGGCGTCAAGAGTAAGCTTAAGTGTAGGTTCGTGGCTGAACATATGCTCATAGCGCAGGCCGCCCTTGACCTGTCTGTCCCGGAAAGCATAGGCAAGATGGAAACCCAGCCTGTCGTTCGAACTGAACGCCTCGCTCGTGCGCATTCCCACCTGCAGACGCACCCCTTCAACCTTATTGTAACTTGCCAGCTTTAGTATGGGACCGAAAGAAACAGGACCCACATCGTAATAATTATTGACAACGGCCCTTACAACATCATACCAGGTCCGGTATAGCCTGGTCTGCTGCACCTTGTCCACCATGACATAGATGTTCTTCTCCTTTTCACTCAAGGCATAGGGACGCACCTGCTCCCAATAAGTGTCACTCTGACGGGATTCATCTATCCTGACCTTCACCGGGCCGTCAGCCCACTCTGCCGAAGCACTGTCCTTCTGAGGAGGAGAAAAATGCAATTCCCTGTTGGCGATGAAAGACATTATCTTGGTAGAATCCGCCAGCCATACCGAGAAATCGGCATACATCCTATTGGTACCGTAGAACCAGCTGCCGTCTTCAAGCCTCTGATAATCAGCCTCAAGCACCATATCTCGCACCCAATTGACGCTGCCGTCCTTCTGCAATTTAGCCTTAATTCGGCGCAGGGCCCAATCCTCGGCATCGACGAACATTTCCCCGTCGAAGGCTGGAGAAGAAATCGCAGGCTTGGGATGATAGCGGACGTGATAGGTCTTGCGGGAGTCGATGTCCAGGGAGTCTATGATGAAATAATTGTAAAAGAGCAGACCGCCCTCACAGATGGGAGAGGGAATCTCCAGATTGAAATCATTTATAAACTGGTCATAGAAGTTGTTCTGGAGCAGAGTGCTGCCCGTAAACTGCGTGAGTATGTTGCCGGTGGGGTCAGCTCCGGAAATCTTATGGGAGATTATCTCCTCATTGTCGAACTCGGGGTTGAGGCGGTGGCGCCTCCGGGACACGCTTTCGGAAATAAATACGGGAAGATAGGGCAAACCTGACACATCGGACGTATCCACATAATCGAAGATGAAGCCCCACTGTTTGCGGACAGCCTTCCCTCTCAACTGCTCTCGGGGGTGCGTTACATCCAGTTCAATCTTGGAATACACATCGCAGGCGTAGCTGTCACGGTCCTGGGGGTTGTGGCGGCGGCGATTGGCATTGATAGCGGCAAGCATACGCCTGGCCTTACTGTTGTCGGCCTTCACCCTTGCATCGGGGAGCGTGGCACCGTCGGGAGGCAGTATGAAGAAAAGTTTGGAAAAAATGCCGGGTTTAATCTGTTGGACTCCGGCCTTGTAGCCCAGCATAGAAGCCACAACCTTGTTCAGGGTGGAGTCCCTTGCGTTGAGGGTAAAATAACCCTTATCGTCTGTGGATGTACCTATGCGACTGCCCTCGAAATAAACCGCGGCGAAAGGAATGGGCTTCCCGTCTGAACCGTCTATAACCTGTCCCCACACCTTGGTAGTTTGAGCCTTTGCGAGCGCTGCCAAAAGCAGGAACAGGAATATGAAAGAGAGCTTTTTCAATGAACTGCAACTATGATATTCAGCGAGTTAGACTCAGTCCTCCAGCAACTCGTAGTCTATATTTCTGGAATCAAGGTCTGCACGGGTGACACGCACTTTCACCGGACTTCCGAGAGTATAGAATTTCTTGCTGTGCCTTGCCTTGAGCACATACTTTTTTTCATCAAACTCGTAGAAGTCCGACTTTATGTCGCGCAGGGCCACCATACCCTCGACATGGGTAGGCAGCACTTCCACGTACATGCCCCATTCAGTAAGACCGGAGACAACGCCATCGAAGGTGTAACCCAACTTGTCCTGCATATACTCAACAAGTTTGTATTTGATGCTGGCGCGCTCCGCATCAGCTGCCACACCTTCCCTTTCCGAGGCGTGCTCGCACTGCTTGCTGTAGTAGGATTTGTCGGCATTCTTGCCTCCTGCAAGGTAGGAAGCGAGCAGGCGGTGCACCATCATATCAGGATAGCGGCGTATGGGCGAAGTGAAGTGGGTGTAGTACTTGAAGGCCAGGCCGTAGTGGCCGATATTGTCAGTGGCGTACTTGGCCTTGGACATGCAGCGCAGGCTCATAAGTTCTATCGCGGAGGCTTCAGGTTTGCCTTTTGAAGCATCAAAAAGGGCATTGAGGGCGGAAGACACCTTGTTTTCGCCCAGTTCGCGGGGGAACTTGTAACCGAAGTTCTTCACAAAAAGTCGCAGGCCATCCAACTTCTCCATATTGGGAAGGTCGTGGATGCGGTACACAAAGGTATTGTTGTTGCACTGCAGGGCCACATACTCGGCCACACTGCGGTTGGCCAGCAGCATAAACTCCTCAATGAGCCAGTTTGCCTCGAAACTGATTTTCTGCCTTATATCCACGGGGCGGCCCTTCTCGTCGCAGATGACCTTCATCTCGGGGCGTTCGAAGCTCACGGCTCCTTCCTTGAATCGCTCCCGACGCAGTTGATCGGCCAGAGTCCACAACATTTTGATGGCCTTGTCAATCTTGCGCGTGGCCTTGGGAGCCATTATGATGGCCTGGGCCTGATCATAGTCAAAACGGTAGTCCGACTTGATTACCGTGCGGCCGAACCACCTGTCCACCACCTTGGCCTGAGGGGTCAGCTCAAATACGGCGCTGAAAGTCAGCTTCTCCTCGCCGGGGCGGAGACTGCAAAGTTTGTTGCTCAGCTTTTCAGGCAACATTGGCACGGTCCTGTCCGCAAGATAGACCGAAGTGCCTCGCTCCATAGCTTCCTTGTCTATGACGGTGCCGGGTGTCACATAATGAGTCACGTCGGCAATGTGCACGCCCACCTCGAAGTTACCGTTCTCCAACTCCTTGAAACTCAAGGCATCGTCAAAGTCCTTGGCATCGGCCGGGTCTATTGTGAAGGTGAGAACCTTGCGGAAATCCCTTCTTTCCTTGATGTCGGAGGCAGTGATTTTCTCACTGATTTTGTCAGCGGCCTTCTCCACAAAGGGTTCGAAACGGTAAGGCAAGCCGTATTCCGCAAGTATGGCGTGCATCTCCGTGTCGTTGGCTCCGGGTTCTCCGAGCACGTCCACAATGTGGCCTACGGGGTTTGCCTCCCCTCTGGGCCAATCATCCACCACTGCCGCAACCTTGTAACCCTGCTTCGCGCCCTTGGGCACTTCCTTGAGCGCTATGTCGTAAGGCATCACCTTGCTCTGCATCAGCACCCATGCCTGGTCTCCCACAATGTGCAGGAAGCCCACAAAGGGTCTGGGGCTGCGCTCTACTATCTGGGTAATCACTCCCTCGTAGCGAAGCTGGCCCGAGCGGCCCTCCGCCTTCTTCTTAGTCACGCTCACCACCACCCGGTCGCCATTCAGGGCTCCCCTGGTCCTTGTGGCCTTGACAAAAATCTCACCCACTTCCCTGTCTTTCAACCCCGGTATGTCCAGGGACACGGGAGTTACGAAACAATAACCCTCGCGGGTCATCTGCACCTTGCCCTCAATCTGGAACAAAGCGCGTTCAGCGCGTTTCTTCGCAAGATGGGCGGCGCGTTTTTCCTTATATGCCTTTTTATTTTTCTGCTTACGTTTCATACATTGAATTTCATCTTGATTGTTCCCACAAATCATTGAATTCGGGGAAAGATTTTGCCACGCAGGCAATGTCATCGATGTTCAAAGGGGCATCCGCACCAAGGGAGGCCAGACGCAAGGCCATCACCATACGGTGGTCGTGACCCGAACTGAAGTCCCCGCCCTTGAGCAGACGTCCGGAGAGTATCCTGCGCTCGAGCGACTCTCCTTCAATGAAAAGGTCATCATTCTTGATTTCCGCCTTCACGCCAAGACTTGTCAGCATATTCATTATGCTCTCCGCCCTGTTGGACTCCTTGTGAACCAGCCTGTGCAGACCCCGCAACTGGCTGCGTCCCTGGCAGAAAGCGCAGAATACAGAAAGCACGGGGAAAAGGTCGGGACAATTACTCAAATCCGCCTTGACTGCCGTCAGAGGAGCCTTATGGATACAGATAGTACCCGTAGGCTCGTCCAATTGACTTATTGAGGCGCCCGCTTCCAGTAGCAGGTCCAGCATACTGATATCAGCCTGCAGCGAACTTGTGTCCAGACCGTCAATGCGCACACGCCCGAATATCGCCGCAGCGGCCATAAACACGGCTGCCGCACTCCAATCACCCTCTATGTCCACATCGGCCGCTTTGTATCTCTGATTCTCCTTAATCTTTACCACCATTGAAGTGCACTCATCCCAATTGTCTTCCAGAATGCCGTCATCTCCCATCAGTTCCGTACGGGTCTTTACGCCGAACTTGCGCATCATATCCATAGTCATAAAGATATAGGGAATGCTGGCGGGATTCTGCACATGCAAAGTGCTGTTGCGCTCGGCAAGAGGCAGGGCCATAATGGCTCCCGACACAATCTGGGAAGAGAGGCTGCCGTCAATATTCAACCTGCCCCTGCTTAAAGGGCCGCTTACCTTCAGAGGCACCAGCACGGCATCGGCAGAGGGGGCCGGCCTGCCTTCCACAGATGCTCCGAGGGCATTCATCACCGAGGGAAGACGGTCCAAAGGACGGTTGGCCAAAGTACGCTCACCCTCAATTTCCACCGGGCTGTCAAATATTTCGCAAGCGAGGGGGACCATCAGTCTCGTCAGCAGACCGGACTCACCCACCTTGAGTGTCCTGCCTCCCCTGAGGGAAGAAGTGCCAACTCCAAGGCCGTCAATGGTCAAAGTCTGCATACCGTCTGCCGTCTCCGCCTTTTCCACCTTGGCACCTAAAGACTCTGCCAAAGAGAGAGCCGCCTCCGAGTCACCGCAGGGACTGTAACCTCTGAGAGTGCTCCTGCCACCGGCAAGCGTTGCACACAATATGGCCCTTTGAGCATAACTCTTGGACGCAGGTATGCGTATTCTGCCGAAATCCGTTTCCTGTCTGTCGCCATATACCTCCTTATACATTTGGCTGTAGCAAAGCTGGCCTGGAGCCGTAGCCTGTCCGTCATCCATAGCCGCATAACTGAAAGGAGCGCCGCAGCGCAGGCAATTAATGCGGGAACGTTGGCTCAGGGCGGCGAAGGTAGCGGCATCGAAAGCCTCTGTGGCAACGGGGGAGGCTGACTGAGCATTGGATGAGACCGTTGCGGAGGCCTCAGCGGCAGCGGGGGAGGTGGTGACAAGGGCAGCGGGCTGGCCGCCGGCGGGGGCCATAGCAAAAGCTACCAGCGACTCTGGAGTATAGAACTTATATAGGCTCTCCACAGCCTCAACATCTGCCTCCGAGCGGGCTGTAGTCACGATTTTTACTATCTCTCCGTCATAATGACGACACTTGTCCGCCATCGCCCTGAGCTCATCCAAAGAGGGCGTTGCCTCAAAATTATGGTAAGACCTTATCAGCGTTGCTCCATACTCTGCGCAGGCTGCTCCTATGCGCTTGCAAACCGACTTGGGAGCCTCAATCTCAAGGTCGGCAAAGCGGGCTCCTGCCTTGACAGCGGCAATGATTTTATGCTCAGCAGCAGAGTAAGACCCGCCGGGGGCCGTCCTGCAGGTAGCTATCAGGGGAAGGTCGCAACTGAACACCCTGTCTATGTCCTCTTCGGTCAAATCACACAAATCCAGACGAATTTCGGCCATCTCCACTTTTTCGAGAAGAGCCAGAATCTGTTCTGCATTCTTATTTTGTATGGAACAACAAATCATAATCTCCTGAATACATTTAACCTACAAAGATAGGGATTTTCCGTATATTTGCGGCGTTTTCGAATTTCTATGTCAGATATCAGAATATCAGCTGGAGAACAGCTTGCAATAATCGGCCCCAACGCTGCGGGGAAAACCCGAGTGGCCGAGGCTCTGGCCGCAGACAAGAATGCCCGCTACCTGAGTTTCAGGGACTCATACGGCTTCAGCACCGACCAAGGCTATTATATGCAACTGCGGTGGAATACCGGTATGATAGAGGATTACGACCCGACGGTGGGGACAACCCTGATGCAGGCCGCCGACGAAAGCAACGACCCTATTTCCTCCCGCAAGCGTTTAGAAGAACTCGTGGAACTTTTCCACATGCAAGATTCGTTGGGCAAATTCCTTGTCAGCCTTTCCTCGGGAGAACTGCGTAAGTACCTGCTGACCAAGGCTCTGATGGACTGTCCTGACTATCTCGTGGTGGACAATCCCTTCATAGGTCTCGACAGTGGCGCAAGAGAATTGCTGAGCGGCCTGCTCAAGGATTTGACCCGCGAGGGCAGGCTCACTCTGGTGCTCGTGCTCTCTCGCGAGGACGAACTGCCTCCATTCATCACCCACGTAATACGGGTGGAGAACGGAATATGCAGCGAAAAAATGACTGTCGAGGACTTCCGCAAGGCCTTCCTTCCGCCTGTGGTGTTGCAGCTGAACAATGTAACCCTGCGCTACGGACAAAGGACT
>JAEDMF010000221.1 GCA_016303175.1 Bacteroidales bacterium | reverse complement strand
GCCGTTGTAGGTAATCTCTGTGTCCACTGCATCTCTGGTCGTTCCTGCAATATCAGACACAATGGCCCTCTGTTCGCCCAGAATGCAGTTGAGCAAGGTACTCTTTCCTGCATTTGTTGCTCCGGCTATGGCCACGGGTACTCCATTCTTGATTACATTTCCGAGCTGGAACGATGAAGTCAGTTTCGCTATACGTTTAAGCACCTTGTCAAGAAGGGAGGAAAGTTTCGATCTGTCAGCAAATTCCACATCCTCTTCGCTGAAATCCAGTTCGAGTTCAAGCAGGGTAGCCATCTCCAGGAGTTGGCCGCGCAATATGGCCAGCTGGTCTGAAAAACCGCCCCTGAGCTGGTTCATGGCCACGGCGTGGGATGCTTCTGTAGCGGAAGCTATGACGTCTGCAACCGCCTCGGCCTGAGTAAGATCCATCTTGCCATTGATGAAGGCGCGTTGGGTGAATTCGCCGGGCAGGGCAGGGCGGCAGCCGGCGTTCTCGAGCAGACGCAGGATTTCGCCCACAATGTAAGGTGAAGCGTGGCAGTTGATTTCGGCTGAATCTTCGCCAGTGTATGAATGTGGAGCCCTGAACAAACTTACCAGCACTTCGTCCAGAAGTACCCCTTCGCTGCTGAAAATGCGCCCGAACTTGATTCTGCCTCCGGGGCTTTCGACGGCCTTGGCTCCTGCAAAATCCACCAATGAATCAATGATGTGGAAGCATGCGGCTCCGCTGACGCGTATTATGGAAACGGCACCCCCGCTTCCGGTGGCAGGGGCACAGATTGTATCTTGAATGTCGAATATGCTCACGTTCAAAGCTATGTTTAGAAAATATATATCAGAGTGTATATCAGCATAATGACGCTGAGTATGGTCTTAAGGCCTGTAGACAGGATAAAACCGATGAATACGCCTATGGCAGCTTTTGCCGCTCCAAATACATCCTGACCCTGAACTTTGAGCTCGCAGAGGAAAGCTCCCAGGAGCGAACCCATCAACATTCCTATAGGAGTGAAGAAAATTCCGATAATCATTCCGAGCATGGCACCCTGCGATGCTTCCTTGTGTCCTCCTGTCCATTTGGTCATCTTTGCCGGCAGTATATAGTCCAGAAGTGACACTATGACAGTAACGATACCCCATGCAATGAGGAAGCCAAGGCTCATAGGCTCGCCGCCCCTGCCTGTGGATTCGGCTATGTATACAAGCAGCAGAGATACTGCGTTAAGAGGCAGGCCCGGCAGTCCTGGCAATATGCAGCCCACAACTCCGACTACGGCCAGAATTATTGCGATAATTTCAAGTGGTCCCATAATTAGTTTGTTAAACAGTTGATAATGAATTAATTAATAAAGCTTACCCCGTCTCTGTCTGTAAAGCTGCCAGCTGTTGAACACATTGTGCCATATGCTGTAAAAGCCTCCGGCCACAGACACAAGGGGATTCATGAAGGTATAGGCCAGCCAAATTGCAAACACTGTGTTTTTCTGTCCCAATGCCTGTCCGGCGCTGATCCTGTCGCCGTTGCGTCCTCCAATTCTCTTTCCGCACCAGAACTGCAGGATACAGCTAAGCAGGGATGCAAATGCAATGCCCGAAAGCAGAACAATGCCGGCGCCGCTGTGATATATTGCCCTGGTGCTCATCAGCATTGCCAAAGTTAAGGAAATTGCCCAAATATTGAAAGCCAATGAGGCATGGCCGGCAAAATAATCATGCAGTTTCGGAGCCGTTGCCTGCAGAAACCAGGCCAAGAGGCAGGGGAGTATAAGCATTGGAAATACCTTGGAAAGTATTTTCAGGAAAGCCTCCACGAAGCCATGTCCGTCCATAGGATTGACAAGGGGGACCAGCAAGGGCACCACAATGGCAACCATCAGGTTTATGAGTATGGTATAGGTCATGACCGAGGCCCTGTCGCCGCCCAACTTCGCAGTGAGGACGCTGCAGGCTGTTGCCGTAGGGCATATTATGCACAAGGCAAAGGCTTCCACGGAAAACTGCAGCAAGGGCAAAGAAGACATCATGTCCTTG
>JAEDMF010000055.1 GCA_016303175.1 Bacteroidales bacterium | reverse complement strand
AAATAGGTATAGTCATAGGCGGAGGCAATATCTTCCGGGGTTTGAGCGGAGTAGAGAAGGGCTTTGACAGGGTCGATGCAGACAAAATGGGAATGCTCGCGACCGTCATCAACTCTCTTGCCCTTGCAATGTCGATAAGGTCCAAGGGTATAAAAGCGGAGGTCTTCACCGCTACGCCGATGGAGCCCATTGCCAACTATTATATGAGGGACAAGGCTGTGGACGTTATGGAGAAAGGAGGAGTGGCGCTCATTTCCGGAGGTACGGGCAATCCCTTCTTCACCACCGACAGCGGGGCGGCGTTGAGAGCTCTGGAAATCGGTGCTGATGCCTTGCTGAAAGGCACGAGGGTGGACGGCGTCTATACTGCAGATCCCGAGAAGGATCCGAAGGCCGTCAGGTATGAGAGCCTCAGTTTCGACAAAGCCCTTGCAGACCATCTCAAGGTGATGGATGCAACGGCATTTGCTCTTTGCGAACAGGGGGATATGCCCATAGTTGTGTTCGATATGAACAAGGAAGGCAATCTGTCCCGCGTTTTGGCAGGGGAGCGGGTCGGCACCAAGGTTACCAGATAATTCGTAAAAAAGTAATACAAAACAATAAGTTTCTTTAGATATTATGATTGATAAAGCAAATAAAATTCTTTCCAAGGCGAAAGAACAGATGTCTTCCGCAACCGCTTTTCTCGAGGAAAGCCTCAGGAATTATCGCGCCGGCAAGGCAAATCCCCAGATTTTCAACACTGTTCTCGTGGATTATTACGGTTCCAAGTGCCCTGTGTCTCAGGTCGCTTCCGTGACTACGCCCGATGCTAAGACCATTCTCATACAGCCTTGGGAGAAACATATGATTGCTCCAATTGAGAAAGCCATAATGGATGCTAATCTCGGTATGACTCCCCAGAACAATGGTGAGCACATCCGCTGCAATATTCCCGCGTTGACCGAGGATCGTCGCCGAGAACTCATTAAGAAGGCAAAAGCCGAGGGCGAGAATGCCAAGACCGTTGTACGCAATGCCCGCCGTGATGCTATGGATGCCCTCAAGAAACTCATTAAGGAGGGTCTTGCAGAGGATATGGAGAAGGATTTCGAGGATAAAGTGCAAAAAGCTACCGATGAGCAGAGCAAGGCTGTTGACTCCCTTGTTTCTGCCAAGGAAAAGGAAGTAATGACAGTATAGTGTTTCCCTCCGGCAAGCAGGTAGTCATTTCCCTGACATTGTGCATCCTCTGCCAATTGGCAAGGGCGCAGTCCGATGCTCCGCGACGCTCTTCTGACGAGAGCTTGTTGCGGGGCGTGGAGTATTTGCAGGAGTCTGTGCCGGACAAGGCCAAAGAGTGCCTCGAACAGGCGCTTGCGGAGAATCCGGGTAATGATGCGGCCCATTACTATCTGGGTTATGTGGCGGCGCAGAGTAATGATGCCGCAGCTGCAGTAGAGCATTTCGGACAGGCATATAAGATGGATAGCGGAAATGTGTGGTATGCAAAACGCTATGCTTCCCTGTGCGCTTTGACCGGCAAAACGGATGAGGCCCTTGGCTTGTACGAACTCTTGTGCCGGAAGCATCCTTATGACATTGAAATGCTCTTTGCCCTTACGGATTTGTATATGGGCAGCGAAGCTTATGAAAAGGCGGATTCTCTGGTGGACCGCATTGACATTCTTCAGGGCGAAAGTGCTTTCACCAGGATGATACGCGTGGACATCCACCGTTCCACAGGTGAAATCAGCGCTATGTTTGATGATTTGGATGTGCTTTTCTCCGATCCCTCAGTATCTTCCGCTACTAAGGAGCAGCTGTTCCGCCAGCAGTACGGTATGGGCAGTCTCAGGTTCAATCAGGAGCATATTGCTGACTATGATAGGCTTATAAGCACGGGCCTTCTTGCTCATCCCGGAGATACAGTGGTAACCCATCTTGCGGCGCACTATTATTACTCGACAGAACGGCCGGACGAAGTTGTGACCCTGTACAAGCGTTATCCGCGGGATATACAGCTTGGCAATCTGGCCGTTTTCGTATCGCAGCAGTCCGGTAATGCGGCTACGGCTATGGAGTGCTCCCGCATTCTGGAATATGTCTGTCGGGATGATGCCGAGTCGCTTTCTTACGTATATACCGCGCGCGGAGACCTCTACCAGAGCCTCGGCAAGAAATCCAAGGCGTACTCGTGCTACGACAGGGCCCTCAGACTCAAGCCGGACAACTTGCAGGCATTGAACAATTATGCTTATTATATGAGCTGCAACGGCAGAAATCTGAAGCGATGCGAGCAGATGGCCGCGCAGGTCATACTGGCCGACAGTGAGAATGTCACCTATCTGGACACTTATGCCTGGGTGTTATATAAGTTAGGCAGGCTGAATGAGGCCAGGTCCCTGTTCAAGAAGATAATGTCTATGGGCGGGAAGGAAAGTGCAGAGGTATTGCTCCATTATGCCGAAGTGTTGGACGCGTGCGGGGACAAGACCCTTGCTGAGGCTTATCGCCACCAAGCCGAAATCAGAAGAAATGAGGACACAAAATAGCATATTGGCCTTTCTGCTGTGTCTTTTATGTATGGGCCTGCCTCTGGGGGCTCAGGATGTGCAGCAGCAGAAACTCAAGCGCAGTCAGCTTGAGAAAGATATTGCAATCTTGCGCAGCCAGCTATCCTCCACCTCCTCCAAGAGCGAGCAGGCCCTTTCCTCTCTTTCCCTCATTCAGGCCCAGCAAGGCTCGCGTAGGAAACTCATAGCCGAATCTGACCGGGCCATAGCCTCGTATTCCCGCCGGATAGTGGAGGCCCAAAGGGAAATCAACCGTCAGCAGGCTTTGCTGGACACCCTTCAGGCCCATTATAACCGCCTTGTGCTCGGAGCCTACAAGAACCGGGATGTCAAATTGTGGTATATGTACATACTGTCAAGTGACAGCATATCGCAGGCCTTCCGCCGTTTCGGCTACTTCAAGGGCCTGTCCTCCCAGATGCGCGCCCAGGCTGAGGAGATTGCCGCCGTGCAGAAAGAATTGAATGAAAAGAAAGGCAGACTTATGGCTCTGCGCAGCCAGGAAAGGGATATGAAGAAGCAGAGGGAAGCGGAACTCAAGTCTCTGAAGGAGGATGAAACCCGTTCCAAGGCTCTGATTGCCAAGTTGAAGAAGGATAAGCGCTCATATCAGCGTGCGCTGCAGAACAAGCAGACCGAAATGCGCGCCCTGGACAAGCAGATTGCGGCCATGCTCAAGTCCGCAACGTCATCGGGCAAAAAGGGGAGTGGTTCCAAAAAGCCGGTGGATTATGTGCTTGCGGATTCTTTCTTCAAGAACCGGGGAAAGTTGCCCTGGCCGGTGGAAGGCCCCGTCACCGAAAAGTTCGGGCCTTATCAAAACAAGACCCTCAAACTGTCGCTCGTAAACAACGGCATCAACATTGCCTGCGAGAGCGGTAGTCCCGTAAAGGCTGTGTTCGACGGGGTGGTTTCCAATGTAATGCTGGCTCCCGGTTACGGCCAATGTGTGCTTATCCAGCACGGAGACTACTATACATCCTATTGCCGACTCAAGACTGCAAAGGTGCGCCAGGGCGACAAGGTGACTACCGGCCAGGTAATAGGCGAGGTAGCCACCATTATGGGCCGTACCCAACTGTATTTCCTCGTTTGGCGCAAGCAGTATCTCGACCCGGAGTTGTGGCTGCGCGAGAGGTGAGTGTCGTCAATTTCCGAAGGGCTTTGTTGCCATTACGAATGTTGACGGGACTTTCGAAGTTTTAGAACTCCTGATTTATCTCATGTTCTTCCCAGGGAATGACTTCTACGCTGAAGTCGGCCATTGCGCTTTGAATTCTCTTTTCCGGCGTGGGTGAGCCAATGTGCTTGATTTTAAGCTCCTTGATGTGGTAGAAATGATTGCTTGCCACTATGCCTCTGGGGTCGTAGTCGTGCAGGCAGATGGGGTAGTACACAGACCCGAAATCGGACAGGAACTCAACCTCGACCACGAGTTTTGTAAGCAAGGGGAAGGCATCCACTTGGGACGGGTCTTCAAATCTGTCAAGGTAATCAGCCTCGTTAATTGAATTTGGCGCGCAGTAGAATGTTTTCTTGAAATTGCTGTCTGTGCTCTGCCCGCTGTTCAGGGTGATATTCATAGACTCGGTGAACCAGGGATAGGAAGAAAGATTCTGTCCTCCGACGTTTACCATATCACTGGATTTTTCTTGGCTTGCATAGTCATTGCCGGTGAAATACAGCTTATTGTATGCGTCGCAAAGGAATATTCTCTTTATGGTCATCGGACTGCCGGAGTTGAGATTGTTGGTGATTTTGTCGATCTGAACCTTTGCCGCCAGACGCTTTACGCTCAGATTGATGGTTTCGGTGGATGAGAGGATGTCGATTTCTTCATTTGCAAACATCTCCAATTTGTCTCCTCCTTTCAAGGTACCCAGAAGTGTGGCATCAGGTGCATCCTGGTCTGTGTTCTTTATGACATTTTTATAAAAGTCCTTGTTTTCGTACTGGAAGTTCACAAATACCCAAGCAGTTTTATGCCCTCGGGTAAGGTCCAGAGTCAGGGGTTCTCCGGTTCGGGCAATTCCGTATGCTTCGGTTATATTTTTGTCAAATATGATTACCAGAGCGCTGTCGGTACTGTTCTCGCTTGCCATCGGACCGTTCAATTTGGTCTCAGCTGTTTTGGGAACGTCAACGCTGATGCTTACAGGGAAACGTCCGTCTGATTGTAATCCGCCGACTTGTACTGTTTCAGGTGTTTTGGTGCAGGCTGCAATGATTGCGGCCGTGACCAATGTGGAAAATAAGAATTTTTTTTTCATGCTTTTTGGTTTTAAAGGTTTAACTTGCCGCAAAGCTATGAAGGATGGGAACGTTTATCCGTTTCAAAACGTTTAAGTTCGAAAAAAGGCCGCTGCGGGCCTCTCAACAGTGGATTCCTGAAAATAAAAAATCGGCCTTGCGTGCCGATTTCCATTGGTTTCGATACTGTAATCTTCTGCCTGTCAGATGACTGTGCAGATGTTGCCGTTTCAGTGAATAAGGCTTTCCTTTTGCAGAAACCCCGCCTTAACCGACGAGCCAAACCAGCACGTGGCGGTCGAAGGTGAGGTATTCCAGTTCGAATTCTTCCTCAAATCCGTCCTTGTGGATGAAGGTTGCCTCCAGCTCTCCTTCGCGGCGGAGGTTGAAGCTCTCCACTTCAATCTGCTCTGCGAAGTCAACTTTGCTGCTGCCCATCCTTTTGAAGATGGCCTCTTTGGCACACCAGTAAATGGCCAGCTGCTCGTTTTTCTCTTTCTTGTCCGTCTCCAGATCCTCTATTTCATCCTCGTTGAGGGCTTTGGATTCAACAGCGGAGAAGTCCCTGTCCAGAGATTCTATGTCAATGCCCAGTTCGTCCTCTTTGTGGAGGATTATGGCCACGTACTTCTCCGTGTGGGTGATGCTGATGTTGATTGCTTCATTTTCAATGAAGGGCTGGCCGTTGTCGTGATGGTTGAGATACACCTTCTCGTCGAAGGCGACTTCAAGCAGGCATCTGACTGCCAGTTTCTGTCTGCGTTGGGATTCGCTTTTGAACATTTCAATCTCTTCCAATTCGTCGGAAGGGATTGAGCAGAGTTCTTTCAACTCTTTTTCTGACTCTGTGACTTGCCAGACCAATAATTCGGCATCGTTGTCCAGGGTCTTATGTAGATATAGTGCCATATAGTTGTGCAAATATAGGTATATTTTTCAATTCACGAAAAATTATTACCTTTGCGTCGCTTTTTAAGCAATGATTGTTTCGCGCCCGAGGTGCGACATTTTCAGAACTTTATGATTTTGTAATATGAAATACCTTACAAACGAAAAATTGACCATTGTCGGAGCCGGTGGAGCTATCGGTTCGAATATGGTGCAGACTGCGCTTATGCTCGGTCTTACTCCCAACATCTGTCTTTATGATATCTTCGAGCCCGGTGTGCACGGTGTCGCCGAGGAGATGAAGCATTGCGCTTTTGAGGGAGCCAACATTACTTGGACAATCAATCCCGAAGAGGCGTTCAAGGATGCCAAGTATATCATTTCATCCGGTGGAGCTCCCCGCAAGGAGGGTATGACCCGTGAGGATCTGCTCAAAGGCAACTGCCAGATTGCTGCCCAGTTCGGCGATTTCATCAAGCAGTATTGCCCTGACGTAAAGCACGTTGTCGTAATTTTCAACCCTGCTGACGTAACTGCTCTTACTGCCCTCATCCATTCAGGCCTGGAGCCCAACAGGCTCACCTCGCTTGCCGCTTTGGACTCTACCCGTCTCCAGCAGCAGATTGCAGAGCATTTCGGCGTTGCCCAGAGCTCAGTCAAGAATTCCTACACTTATGGTGGTCACGGCGAGGCTATGGCAGTGTTCGCCTCCAAGGTAACTGTCGACGGCAAGCCCCTCTCAGAGCTTCCTATGGATGCTGCTGCTTGGGAGGAAATCAAGCACAACACCGTGCAGGGTGGTTCCAATATCATCAAACTTCGCGGACGCAGCTCATTCCAGAGCCCTGCATATCAGGCAGTTAAGATGATTGAGGCCGCAATGGGCGGAGAGAAGTTCACTTGGCCCGCAGGATGCTATGTAAATTGTGACACTTGCGGTTACAAGAATGTGATGATGGCTATGCCTACCGTCATTGACGCAGAGGGCGTACATTACAGCAAACCCGAGGGCACAGCCGAGGAACTTGCCGCTTTGAGCGCTTCTTATGAGCACCTTTGCAAGATGCGTGAGGAAATCATTTCACTCGGCATCATTCCTGAGGTGAAGGACTGGAAATCAATGAACGGTAATCTTTAATGAAAGAGTTCACGGGTCTGCTCAACTTTCAAAATATTGATACTTGCGAAGTTTGAGTTGCCTAATAGCGTTCATATAATAAATAAGGTGGTTGTCGGAAACGGCAACCACCTTTTGTATTCGGTAGACTGACAAAGGCTTGCGTCAGTATACCGGGCTTTGGGGAACTCAGCAAACGCGGTGCGCGCCGTCGGAGATGACTACGTCATACACCTTGCAGTCGTGCCCGAATTTCTTGGCGTACTCTATTTTGGCTGTATTTATGAAAGCGTCGTAAAGCTCCTCCTTTATGAGGTTGATTGTGCAACCTCCGAAGCCTCCGCCCATTACACGGCAGCCGGTGACATCCATTTTGCGGGCCAATTTGGCAAGCCAGTCGAGCTCTTCGCAGCTTACCTCGTAGAGCTTGCTCATTCCGAAATGGGTCTGATACATCATCTCGCCCACGATTTCGTAATCACCTCTTTCGAGGGCGTCGCATACGTCAAGCACGCGCTGCACTTCGCCGATTACATACTCCGCGCGCAGGAAGTCCTCTTCTGTGATTTCGCCGCGCACTTCTTCGAGCCAAACCCTCTTGGAATCGCTCAGGAACTCCACTTCGGGGTGGTTCTTGCGAATGGCGGCAGCTGCCCTCTCACATGACTCGCGGCGTTTGTTGTATGCCGATGAAGCGAGGTTATGCTTTACAACGGTGTCAATCAAAACGAGGCGGTAGCCTTCTGGATTGAAGGGGAAGTACTTGTATTCCAGCGTCTTGCAGTTGAGGCGTATGAGGCTGCCCTTCTTGCCGAAGCAGGAGGCGAACTGGTCCATTATGCCGCACTTTACGCCGCAGTAGTTGTGCTCGGTGCTCTGACCTATTTTTGCCAGTTCGAAAGAGTCCAGGCCGTTGCCGTTCATTTCGTTGATTGCGAATGCGAAGCAGCTTTCCAGCGCTGCTGATGAGGAAAGGCCTGCGCCGAGGGGAACGTTGCCGGCAAAGACGGTGTCGAAACCGGCTACCTTGCCACCGCGTTTAATGGTCTCACGGCATACTCCGAAGATATAGTCTGCCCAATGCTGTGCGGGTTTGTCCTCTTCGTTGAGGCCGAATTCCACTTGTTCGTCAATGTCTATGGAATAGGCCCGTACTCGATCTGTGCCATTGAACTTGATTTCTGCCATCAGGCATTTGTCAATAGCTCCGGGGAATACGTAGCCTCCGTTGTAGTCTGTGTGCTCGCCGATGAGGTTGATGCGGCCGGCGGAGGCGTAAATCTGTCCTCCCTCGCCGAAAAGTTCCGTGAACTTATTGTGAATCTTGGTCTGCATAATGCGGCAAACTGATGTTAGAAGCAGTAGCGGGCGCCGATACCGAAGTTATATAAGCCAGGGAACCAGAACCCGGCACCGCCTTGACCGGCCCAGAGACCGAACATAGGCCTGTAGTCAACAGAGAGTTGGAGAGGGATGTTGTCAAAGGTGTACTCCAGACCTACCTGGCCGCCGACGCCTGCTGTGAAGAAGCCACCGAAGTCGCATCCTACGGTTGCACCCGGGCCGGCGTAGAATCCCCATTCGCCTTTTGATGTCCATTGGGGCTGGAGTATCATCCAGTTGTAGGTTGCGGCGACTTCTAGTCCGAGACCGAAGAGACCGAGATCAGCCTCAACGAAATTTTGTCCCAAAGTGTGCTGATAAGAAGCTTCAACACCATAGCCTACACGTCCGCCCACGGCTCTGGGCTGTGCCACTGCTGCAGCTGACAGTGCGAGTGCCAAAACTGCGATAGAAATGATTTTTTTCATAAAATTTTGTGTTATATTATGGTTAGTAATTATAAGCGGTTAATCTTTACTGTATTTGTGATGAACCTGTGTCTGTGTCACAGCAACACAAGCAAATATAATCATAATTATTGTATAAATTTGCGGTAAGAATGAAAGATATGAAAAATGTTTTCAACATAGCGGTCTCCATTTTGTTCTGTTTCATTGCGTCAGCTTCTGCAGTAAATCAGACTTCAACTTCATTTCACGCGGAAGGAAGGACCGGAGCAATCCAGAACCCGACAGCGCGGCAGACACCCCTACAGGTGGAGGAGCAACTTTCCTCGATGAGCCTGCGTGAGAAGGTGGGCCAGCTCTTTTTTATTCGCCCTGAGGCCCTGGACTTGGGGTCTTTCGAGAATGCGGCGGCCAAGAGCGAAAAGGCTCCGGCCTTGGCTTTGACAGAAGAGATGGAGAAATATTTCGGGAGCTATCCTGCGGGAGGAATAGTGCTTTTCGGCTCGAATTGCGTTGATTCGGTTCAGCTCAGGTGTTTTACCTCGGCTTTGCACGCTTTGCCTTACCGTCCCTTGATCTGTGTGGACGAGGAGGGTGGCAGGGTGCTCCGCATAGGAGGCAAGAAGGCTTTCGGGACCCGCCGGATTGCCGATATGTCCACGCTTGCGACTCGGGGCGAGGTCGCTGTCACGGATGCCGTACGCTATATTTGTTCTTATCTTGAACCTCTGGGCATTGATGTGGATTTCGCACCCGTGGCCGATGTGAACAGCAATCCTGACAATCCTGTAATAGGTACGCGCGCTTTCAGCTCCGACGCGGCTGTTGCTGCCCGGATGGTGGGCATTGCCGTGAGAACTTTCCTCGAGTGCGGCATATTGCCTTGCATCAAGCACTTCCCGGGACACGGAGATACTTCCACTGATACTCACAAGGGTTATGCGGCTTCCTCCAAGACCTGGTCGGAAATGCTCTCGTGCGAAATGCTTCCCTTCCGCTCGGGCATACAGGCAGGCGTGCCAATGGTGATGATTTCGCATATTACCGCCCCCGCTGTGGAACCGTCTTGTGTGCCTTCGACCTTCTCTTCGATGCTGATTAAGGATAAACTTCGGGGCGAACTGGGCTTTGGCGGTGTGATTGTGACCGATTCTATGGGTATGGGCGCTGTCACCGGTTCATATTCTTCCGGCGAGGCTGCTGTGCTGGCCATTCTGGCCGGTGTGGATGTGGTGCTGTGCCCGCTGCACTATGACAAGGCTTTTGAGGCTGTGTTGGCGGCGGTTGCGTCCGGACGCATTCCCTTGGCCCGCCTTGACGAGAGTGTCAGGCGCATTCTGACTTTAAAGTTTTCTCTCCAGAGTCATCATTCTTCTGAGGAATAATTTCCCCACTCCGGCAGGGAGCTTCACCTTGGCAGGGAGTTTCGCTCTACCTTCAGCAGTGCGCTTTAGTTCACCTTCGGCAGGCGCCTCATTTCAGCAGGACGCTTTCATCCCTTTTAACGAATTGAATGGGGATTCCAAAGGGGTCGCGCATCATTGCACCTTCAAAGCCGGTAGTTTTTTCGTAGGTGACGAGTGTGGCACCGGCTTTGACCAGTCTGTCA
>JAEDMF010000220.1 GCA_016303175.1 Bacteroidales bacterium | reverse complement strand
CGGAAACGGCAAAGTGGGCGGCAAGGCCCTCACTCGGCGCAGCGGTGCGGGAACGGCCTATGGCGAAAACTTGAGGGAGAAACTGCCCCGCAGGGTTGAGAATTTCCGTTTCGACCCCAACACAGCCTCGCTTGAGGATCTGGAGCGTCTGGGCTTTTCCGCCAGGCAGGCCCAAAGCATTGTGAATTATAGGGAAAAGGGCGGACGTTTCCGCCGCAAGGAGGATTTCCGCAAGAGTTATGTAGTGGCTGACAGCATCTATGAAAGGCTTGAAGCCTACATAGATATTCCCCTGCTGGACATCAACAAGGCGGATTCCGCCCAATTCGACGCTCTTCCCGGCATTGGAGGCTACTTTGCCCGTAAAATGGTACAACAACGCAAGGCCCTCGGAGGCTACAGCCACACTGCCCAACTTCTGGACATCCACAAGTTCGACAGGGAACGTTTCGATGCTCTCTCGGCCCTTATATGCTGTTCACAGCCAAAGCCTTATAATCTATGGACTCTGCCGGCAGACTCGCTCCGCCTCCATCCTTACATACGCAGTTATGCTGCCGCCCGCAGCATTGTTTTCTTTCGGGAACACAACCCGAGGGAGAAATGGTCAGTACAGGCTTTGTTCGATGCCGGCATACTTAGCGATGAACAGGCCGAAAAACTATCCCGTTGCAATATCGCTGCCCCTTGAATTTTTGATGGCATTTTTGTAATTTTGCGCGTCTTTTTAAAATTCTTTTTCTATGAAAGCCATCACTGCTACCAATTTCAACTTTCCCGGACAGAAATCAAAATACACGGGCAAGGTTCGTGACGTATATAGCATCGGCGACGACTACCTTATAATGGTAGCAACCGACCGCATCTCCGCCTTTGATGTGGTATTGCCGGAGGGCATACCTTGCAAGGGTCAGGTACTCAATCAGATAGCCGCCAAGTTTCTGGATGCCACGGCCGACATTATCCCGAACTGGAAAATTTCCGCTGCGGATCCTATGGTTACAATAGGCTACCGTTGCGAGCCTTTCAAAGTGGAAATGGTTATACGCGGCTACCTCACTGGTCACGCATGGAGAGAGTACAAGGCCGGCAAACGCAACCTTTGCGGAGTTGCTCTGCCTGACGGTATGGTGGAGAACCAGAAGTTTCCCGAGCCTATAATCACTCCCACAACCAAGGCTGACGCCGGTCACGACGAAGATATCAGCAAGGAGGAGATTATCGCCCAGGGTATTGTTTCGCGTGAGGATTATGAGCAGTTGGAGGCTTACACCAGGGCCCTTTTCCGCAGAGGCAGTGAAATCGCCGCCAAGCGCGGTCTGATACTCGTCGATACCAAATACGAGTTCGGAAAGAGGAATGGCAAGATTATGCTGATGGATGAGATTCATACTCCCGATTCTTCCCGCTATTTCTACGCCGACGGCTACGAGGAGAGACTTGCTGCCGGGGAACGTCAGAAACAGCTTTCAAAGGAATTCGTGCGCGAGTGGCTTATGGCCGGCGGTTTCCAGGGACGCGAAGGGGAGCAGATACCGGAGATGACTCCGGAGGTGGTGAAGGGCATCACGGAGCGTTATATCGAGCTTTACGAGCACGTAACCGGCGAAAAATTCGTGCCCGCTGAGGATGGTGACATCTTGAGCCGTATCGAACAGAATATCAACAATGCATTGAAGACAATATGATAGAGCGTTACTCAAGAAAAATAATGAGGGATGTGTGGACCGAAGAAAACAAGTTCGGCGCATATCTGGAAGTGGAAATCCTTTCCTGCGAGGCTTGGAGCAAGCTCGGTATAATTCCTGCCGAGGATGTCGAGGAAATCCGGCGCAAGGCAAGTTTCAAGGTGGAACGCATCAAGGAGATAGAGGAGACAACCCGTCACGATGTCGTAGCATTCACCCGTGCCGTCAGCGAAAGCCTCGGACAGGAGCGCAAGTGGGTCCACTATGGCCTTACTTCCACAGACGTTGTGGACACGGCCAATGGTTATCTTCTGAAGCAGGCCAACGCCATTTTGCGCAAGGACATTGAGGACTTTC